>DATAAL010000698.1:0-3332 GCA_036260145.1 Longimicrobiaceae bacterium
CCAGCGCGATGGATCGGGAACGCTACCGCAGCCGCACCACCCCCACCCGCTCCGCCCCCTCCAGGTACTGGATCACCGCCTCGGGCCGTACGACCCCGTAGTAGAAGTCCCCCGCCTCGCGCGCCTGCGCCGCGACCTCCCGGAAGATCTCCAGCCCCGTCCGCCGCCCGTCCACGAAGTTCAGCACCTCGAACGCCATCAGCCCGTGCAGCCCGGGGACGTTCGAGAGCTGCCCCCGCCGGTTCAGGAACTCCCTGGGCCCCGCCACCAGCGCGGGGCGCATCGCGGCGAGCCTCGCCTCCGCCTCACTCCGCGGCGCCGCGGCGGGCGCCGCCCGGCCCGTCACACTCCGGTACTGGAGGCCCAGGTCGCGGATCGCCTGCTCCTCCTGCCGGTCCAGCTCCGCCAGCCACGCCGGCACCATCCGCTGCGCCGCCGGGGAGATCCCGCCCAGGGAGCCGATCGCGCGCCGCTCCCGCCGGGCCGCGTAGCGCACCTGCTCCACCGCGTCGTGGTACGCCGCCGCCCGGCCGCTCTCCTCCGCGGTGGCGACCCAGGAGAGCCCCAGCCCCAGGTTCCGCGCCACCCGCTGCATCCCCCGGCTCACCGTCTCCGCCGCCAGCGCGGGCGCCGAGCGGTCGTCCGCGCTGGCCATGGCGTAGGCGATCATCGCCACCGCCGCGGCGTTCCGGCCGAGCTGCGTCCGGTCGATGTTCCACAGGTCGTCGTCGGAGGTGTGGATGTAGAAGTCCGGCATGTTGGTGAAGGTCACGCCGGGCACGCCGATGGGGGCCTCGTTGAAGGGGACGTGGTCGGTGTTGGCGTGGAAGAAGATCATCTTGGCGTTGAAGCGGTGGCGCGTCCCCAGGTGCGCGAAGTGGGGCCTGGGGTAGAGCGGGATCCCGTTCTGCGCCTGCGCCAGCTCGTAGTTGTTGGACGCCACCATGTAGTCCACCACCGCCTCGGTCACGTCGTTGAGGAAGTGGAACCGCGAGGCGGGGAGTCGGGTGACGTTCTGCACCCGCATCACGTCCTGCGCCTGGTTGGCGCCCACCATGTCCTGGTTGACGTTGACCCACATTCGCCGGTGGGCGTCGGGGTTGTCGGCGAAGTACTGCCGCTGGCTGGAGATCTCGGTCAGCCACCAGAAGCGCAGGTTGCGGCGGGGGCGCGGCAGCTTCCCCTCGTCGATCAGCCTGTTCAGCGCCCGGGCGATCTCCAGGATGCTGGCGATCCCGCTCCCGTCGTCGTTGGCGGAGAACTTCTCCTCCTGCAGGTGCGCGGTGAGCATCACGTCCTGCGCCAGCCCCGGCTCCGTCCCCCGGATGTACCCCTCCACCATCACCTGCCAGGGCCGCTCCCCCTCGGTCGAGGTGAAGTCGGCGTCCACCAGCGCCCGCACCCGCACCGGCTCCCGGGCCTGCGCCACGCGGTTGCGGAGGGCTACCCCCTGCCGCAGCGAGAGGATGAAGGCGAAGGTACCCGGAGCTCCCGCGGCGGTCTGCACGGGGAGGGTGACCCAGTTCACCTGGTCGGGGTACGACAGGTTCCTGTCCACGCTGGGATCCGGGAACCACACCACCCCCGCCGCTCCGCGCCGGGTCGCCTCGTTCATCACCGTCCCCACCGCGCCGTGGGCGAGGACCACCTTCCCCGCCACCTCCTTCCCCGCGTAGTCGGCCTCGGTGGTCCCCGCCCGCACGTCCACCAGCTCGGCGGTGACGTCGGCCCGGCGCGAGTGGTCGGCCAGGTGCAGCGGGGTCTGCAGCGTGCTGGCGAGCCGCTCGGGGGTGGTGCCCGTGATCCACAGGTCGGCGAAGCGGGCATTCCACGGCGGGTTGCTCGCGTCCTGGCGGATCAGCCTCACGTCCACCAGCCCCGCCTCGCGGGCCCGCTGCTCGAAGTACCGCGCCACCTCCCACAGCCCGTTGGTCCCGCCGCGGGGTTTGTGGAACTGGGTGTGGAAGCGGATGTGCTCGTAGGCCGCGTCTCCCGAGATCTCCTGGGAGATGATCTGCACGTGCTCCGGGCGGAGGACGGGGAGGTTCTGGGCGGCGAGCCCCTGCGAGCCGAGGAGCACAAGTGCCGCGGCGAGTCTCCACCTCATGGGGTGTCTCCTTGGGGGTGTCGAATGTTCAGGAGAGGGCCGGAGACCGGGGCCGCAGAGGCGCCCCGGAGCGGCGGAGGGTCGTGCGGTAGTCTACGCCGCGGGCTCCACCCCGCAAGGGCGCGGTGCTTGACAGTCGCGCGGGGGTATATCGGTGGAGCGCTTTCGCCTCCACTCCCCTGTCCCCATCAGCCCGCCATGGAGATCCCGAGCGCCGCGGGCGGGTCCTATTCGCGGATCCACCCGGACCGCCCCGCCGGAGTCCGGACCAGCAGGAAGCCCTCGTACCTCCCGAGAACCGGGACGGGTGCCGCCGCGGGCACGCTGTCCACCGCCATCGCGTCGGCGCGGGGGTGCCGCAGGACCAGCGCGCCGCCCTCCGGCCTCAGGCTGCGGATCGACCGCGAGACCGGCTCGGTGGCGCGGGCGGGGAGGTATCCCTCCCGCCCGTCCGGCGTACGGACCCGGTACCACGCTCCGCTCCCTCCCAGGGGCCGCACCGGGACCCCGGCGGCGAGCTCCCCCGGCACGCTCTCCCGCTCCGCCGGCGCCGTGCGCAGCCGCGCGCCGGGGGAGGTCCGCCGCCAGGTACCCAGGGCGTCCGCGTCCACGGCGACGGCGGGGGGATCGGCGCGCGGGGCGTGGACGAAGGGGTACGGGTCGGCGGGGCCCCTGCCGGGGCGGTAGACGCCGAAGTGGAGGTGCGGCGGCGTGCCGCGCGCGTTCCCGGTGTTCCCCACGGTGCCCAGCGTGTCGCCCACCCGGACGCGGGCCCCCGGCTCCACCATCTGGCTGTCGAGGTGCGCGTAGTAGAGCGAGAGCCGGCGATCGCCCGTCCAGAGCCACACCACCCGCCCCCCGATCCCCGTGGTCTCCACGGATCGGACGGTCCCCTCGGCCGCCGCCACCACGGGCGTGCCGCGCGGCGCGAAGATGTCGATCCCGTGGTGCTCCCGGCGGCCCTCGTCGCGTGGCGCACCGAAGCGGCTCCCCACCGCCCGGCTGTCCCGCCCCGGCACCGGGAAGGCCAGGGAGGGCCCGGTCCGCAGGGTCACGACCAGCCTCCCCCCCCGGAGCAGCTCCGGCTGCACCCGGACCAGGTACGCCCCGTCCTCGCGCGCCACCCACTCCAGCTCCGCTCCGGCGGTGTCCGCGCTCGCCAGCCACCGCGGCGCCGCGGCCGTGTCCTCCGCGGCCCGGAACAGGTCCACGAAGGCACGGCCGC
>DATAAL010000699.1:0-9146 GCA_036260145.1 Longimicrobiaceae bacterium
CGGAGAGACTCGCACAGTTTGCGAGGCTCACCGCCCCCGCGGAAGAGCCCGGCAGCTGTATCGCCGGGCTCTGTAGCGGCCCGCCAAGACACCCAGAAACTAAACGACACCCACAAACTAACCGTTCGGCCCGTCCTGGCGCGGGGAGAAGTTCTCGAACCGCGTGAACTCCTTGAGGAACATCAGGTGCACCGTCCCCGTGGCCCCGTTCCGCTGCTTGCCGATGATGACCTCGGCCCGCCCCTCCAGCGAGTTCCCCTCCTTGTCCACCGGGCCGTAGTAGTACTCCGGCCGGTAGAGGAACATGATCACGTCGGCGTCCTGTTCTATGGCCCCCGATTCACGAAGGTCCGACATCATCGGCCGCTTGTCCGGACGCGACTCCACTGCGCGCGAGAGCTGGGACAGCGCCACCACCGGCAGGTCCAGCTCCTTGGCGAGCGCCTTCAGGCTCCGGGAGATCTCCGAGACCTCCTGCTGCCGGTTCTCGGAGTCGCCCCTCCCGGTCATGAGCTGGAGGTAGTCGACGACGACCATCGCCAGGTCCGGCCGGTCCGCCTTGAGCCTCCGGGCCTTGGCGCGCATTTCCAGCACCGAGATCCCCGCCGTGTCATCGATGTAGATGGGCGCGGTGTTCAGGTACCCTGCGGCGGTTGCCAGGCGGCCGTAGTCGTCGTCGGAGAGGCGCCCGCGGCGGAGGCGGCCGGCGTCCACCCGGGCCTCGGCGCACAGGATACGCTGCACCAGCGACTCCTTGCTCATCTCCAGCGAGAAGAAGGCGACCGGCTTCTGGGCCGCGATGGCCGCGTGCTGCGCGATGTTGAGCGTGAAGGCGGTCTTTCCCATCGACGGCCGGGCCGCCACGATGATCAGGTCGCCGGACTGGAACCCCGCCGTGTACTCGTCCAGGTCGGTGAAGCCGGACGGCACGCCGGTGATCGAGGAGGCGTTGTTCTGGAGCTGCTCGATCCGCTCGAAGGTGGGCCAGAGGATCTCCTTGATCCACACGAACCCCTTGCGGTCGTGCGTCTGCGCGATCTGGAAGATCTTCTGCTCCGCCTGGTCCAGGACCTCGTCCACCTCCCCCTGGTTGGCGTAGGTATCCTGGATGATGGAGGTGGCCGCCTCGATCAGCCGGCGGAGGATCGCCTTCTCCCGGACGATCTTGGCGTGGTACTCGATGTTGGCCGCGGTGGGGACGGCATCCAGAAGCTGGGCGACGTACGGCATCCCGCCCACCGCCTCCAGGTCCCCCGCGTTCTTCAGCTCCTCGGAGAGGGTGACCGCGTCGATCACCTCTCCGCGCTCCCACAGCCGCACCATCGTCCGGAAGAGGCGCCGGTTCCCCTCCCGGTAGAACATGGTGTCGTCCAGGATCTCGATGGCCTTCACCACCGCGTCCCCGTCGATCAGCATCCCGCCGAGCACGGACATCTCCGCCTCGGCGGAGTAGGGAGGGGCCCGGTCCGCGAAGGCCCCGGGCGCCGGCGGCGCGACTCTGGGGACAGGGATGGACTGCATGGGATTCCTAGGGGGGTACGGCTGTGGGTGAATCCGGGGACCCGGGGCCGGCGCCCGGCGGCGTCAGCCTCGGTCCAGCACGGCGCGGACGCGCTGCAGGTCCTCCCAGGTGGGGCGGACCCACGCGGGAGTGCGGAGCAGGGCGGCCGGGTGGTACGTGGGGACCAGGGGGATCCCCCGGTACTCGTGGGTCCGGCCGCGGAGCTTGCCGATCGGGGTGGTGGTCCCCAGGAGCGTCTGGGCGGCGAACGTCCCGAAGGCGGCGACCACCCGGGGCTTCACCAGCTCCACCTGGCGGAGGAGGTACGGACTGCACGCCTCCACCTCGTCGGCCTGCGGATTGCGGTTCCCGGGTGGACGGCACTTGAGGACGTTGCAGATGTACACCTCCTCCCGGGCGAGCCCGACGGAGCCGAGGAGGAGGTTGAGGAGCCTTCCCGCCCGCCCCACAAAGGGGCGGCCGGTGCGGTCCTCCTCCGCCCCCGGCGCCTCGCCCACCACCAGCACGTCGGCGTCGGGATTGCCCTCGCCGAACACCACGTGCTGGCGCGTCTCGGCCAGGCGGCACCGTGGGCACCCCAGCGCCACCTCGCGCACCGCATCCAGGGTGGGAAGGCGGACGATCTCGTCCGCGCCGGCGCCACGAGCCGGGGCGTCGGGCGAGGGCAGCATCGGGAGCTGCATCTCCGGGAAAGGGCGGGGCACCGCCGGGCGCCGCGCGTACAGCCCGCGCAGCTCGTCCGCGGTCAGCCCCTCGAGGACCAGCTCCCTCTCCCCCAGCTCCCCCCGCTGTCTCAGGTACGTCCGGAGGAGGTCGCGCGGGTCGCCGCTCACCCGGCGCTCCTCGCGGCCAGGATCGCCTCCACCCGGTCCAGGATCCGCTCCGCCACCTCCCCCTTCTGCAGCAGCGGGAGCGACTCGTCGGTGCCGTCGGGGAGAAGGAAGGTGACCCGGTTGGTCTCGACGTCGAACCCCGCCCCCGGCTCGTTGGCGTCGTTGAGCACCAGGAGGTCCAGCCCCTTCCCCTCCAGCTTGCGGCGTCCGTTGCGGATGAGGTCGGTGGTCTCCAGCGCGAACCCCACCACCACGCACCCCTCCGGGCGGAGAGGCCGGGTGGAGGCGAGCACATCCGGGGTCCGCTCCAGGCGGATCTCCGGGACCGCGCCGTCCTCCTTCTTGATCTTCTCCCCGGCAGGGTCCAGCGGGCGGAAGTCCGCCACCGCGGCGGACATCACCAGCACCCCGGCGCCGGGGAGCGCGTCCGCCACCGCGTCGCGCATCTCCCCCGCGGTCTCCACCCGGCGCACCTCCACGCCCACCGGAGGCGGGAGCGGCGACGGTCCCGTGACGAGCAGGACGTCCGCCCCGCGGCGCCACGCCGCCGCCGCGACCTGGTACCCCATCCGCCCGGAGGACCGGTTCCCGATGAAGCGAACCGGATCGATCGGCTCGCGGGTGGGCCCCGCGGTAACCACCACGCGCCGCCCCGCCAGCGGCGACCCTCTTTCGAGGGCGCGTCCTACGTGCTCCACGATCTCCTCCGGCTCGATCAGGCGCCCCGGCCCTTCCCCCTCGCCCCAGGCGAGCGGGCCGGTGGCCGGTCCGGCGATACGGTACCCGATCTCCGCCAGGCGGCAGAGGTTGGCCCGGGTCTGCGGGTGCGCGTACATCCGGTCGTTCATCGCCGGGCAGAGCACCACCGGCGCCTCCGTGGCCAGGAGGATGGAGGCCAGGAGGTCGTCCGCCATCCCCGCGGCCGCGCGGGCCAGGAAGGCGGCGGTGGCCGGCGCCACCACCACCGCGTCCGCGTCGCGCGCCAGGCGGATATGGGTGAGAGGCTCCCCCGGGATGAAGGGCGTGGTGTAGGAGGATTGTCCGGTAACGGCCTCGAAGGAGAGGGGTCGGACGAACTCCAGCGCGTTCTCCGTCAGGACGACATCCACCGTCGCCCCGGCGAGTGTCAGCTCCCGGGCGACGGCGATCGCCTTGTAGGCCGCGATCCCGCCCGTGACTCCGAGGAGTACGCAGCGCCCCTGGAAGGGACGCCTGGCACGGCGCGCATCGGGCATGCGGCTACCGGAAGGTGGCGGGCCGGCGGAGCCTCCTCCCGCGTCCGCGCGGAGCAGACGGCGCAGCCCCCAGGGAAGGGGTGACGCGGGGGGAGGCCATCTCCGCGGCGGGGGCTACAGGCCTTCGGTGCGACTGCGCCGGGTGAGGCTGAACTCGACCCGCCCGGCCGCGACCTCTTCCAGCGCGGTGGTGGTCAGCTTCTCGCGCGGCTCGCTCCCGCTGACGGTGGGGTCCTCCATCAGCTCGCCGCGGCGCAGCTCGTTCAGGCTGCGCGCGTATTTGGCGGCGACCAGGACCCCGAGGTACTTGCTCCCCGTGTGGCGCGCAGCCGCGCCGGGCGTGACGACTCTCATCCATCCACCTCCTGCTCTTTTGCGAGAATGCGTGGATCCGGCCCGGAGGTCCGTCAGGACCCCGCCGGATGCCTGATTTCAGGGTTCCGCGGCCAGGCGGCGATCCACCTGCGCGCACAGCCGCTCGATCTCCTCCCCGAGCCCGGGGATCCGCCATACCCGGTGCGACTCCGCGGCGAGGATCGCCTCCACCGCGTCCACCGTCGCCTCCAGGTCCTCGTTCATCACCACGTAATCGAACTCCGCGGCGGAGCGGATCTCCCCGCCCGCGTTGCGGAGCCGTCGGCGCATCTCCTCCTCCTTCTCGCTCCCCCGCCCCAGGAGCCGGTCGGCCAGGGCGTTACCGGAGGGAGGGAGGATGAAGATCAGCACCGCGCCGGGGATCCGCTCCCGTACCTGGCGCGCCCCCTGGATGTCGATGTCGAGCACCAGGTACTTCCCCGCGGCGATCGCCTCGTCCAGGTTGCGGCGGGGGGTCCCGTACAGGTTCCCGTGCACCTCCGCCCACTCCACCAGCTCCCCCGAGTCGGCCATGCGCCGGAACTCCTCCGGGGCGACGAACCAGTAGTCGCGCCCATCCTGCTCGTCGTGCCGCGGAGTGCGCGTGGTGGCCGAGACCGAGAAGGCGATGTCGTCCCGCCGCGCTCCCAGCATTCGCGCGACGGTCGTCTTTCCCCCGCCGGAAGGGGCCGACAGGATCACCGGGAAGGTGCGGCTCGGGAGACCGCGGGGCCGCCCGTTCACTCGACGTTCTCCACCTGTTCGCGGAGCCGCTCGATCTCGTCCTTGACGGCCACCACGCAGTGGGCGATCAGCGCGTCGTTGGCCTTGGAGCCGATGGTGTTGGCCTCGCGGTGCATCTCCTGCACCAGAAAGGAGAGCCGCTTCCCCACTGGCTCGGCGGCCTCCGCGGCGAGGAGCTCCCGGAAGAGCTCGATGTGCGAGTCGAAGCGCACCAGCTCCTCGCTCACGTCCCACCGCTCCGCCAGGTAGGCGATCTCCTGGGCGAGCCGCTCCTCGTCCACCCCCACCCCGCTGGCCAGCTCCCGGACCGCCGCGCGAAGGCGATCGCGCTCCGCCACCAGCCTTGCGGGGGCGCGCTCCCGGATGGCCGCGAGCGCCTCCCCGATCGCGGCCAGCCGTCCCTCCAGGTCGGCGCGCAGGCGCCGTCCCTCGTCCTCCCGCATCCGTACGTTGGCGCGGACGGCCCCTTCCACCGTGGCCCGCAACTCCTCCAGCGGGACCTCGGACTCCGGCTCCTCCGATCTGTCACGGACCAGGATGTCGTTGAAACGGGCCAGGAGCGTCAGGTCCGGGGTGCCGAGGACTCCGAAGCGCTCGCTGATGTGCCGGAACGCGGCCAGGTAGGCGGCGACCCTTTCGTCGTCGACTCGCACTGCGCCGGCCAGGGCCCCGTCGCCCTCCGGCACCACCCGTACGGTGCAGGTGGCGTGGCCGCGAGAGAGCGATTCCCGGAGCCACTCCCGCATCTCCCCCTCGTACCGCGCAAGCGCGGACGGGGTGCGGAACGAGGTGTGCAGGTGGCGGTGGTTGACCGTCCGCACTTCGACCACGAGGCGCCCCGCGGGGATCGCCCGCTCTGCGTCCCCGTACCCGGTCATGCTCCGAATCATCTATCCTCCCTGAACGGTCGGAAGTTACCGGCGCCGCCGGGACAAGTCAACGGATCCGCGGCCGCCGGACGGAGCCCCCAGGTCAGTTCCGGAAGAACCACCGGACCCCGTAGACCGCGCGAGCGGGAGGGAGGAAGCGGCCGGGAATCTCCTCGGCGGTGCGCAGGTTGAAGGCGTTCTCCACTAGCACGAAGGCGCGCACGTCGATCACCCGGACCTGCACGAATGCGTTGACCATGGTGTACGCCCGGCTGGGAGACGGGAAGCCAGGAAGGGTGGCCGCCGTCGGGATCAGCGCGGGGCCCCGCCGCACCACCTCCACCCGGAACGTCGGCTCCAGGTTCCCCGTGTAGTAGAGGTTGTGGAACTCGAGCGCCGCCCGCCCCTGGTCCTCCGGGAGGAAGGGGCGCCCGCCGATGTCGGTCCACCGCGTGTACCACCCCTCCAGGAGGAAGATGCGGCGGAGGAACGGCACGGAGAGGTACGCCTCGAACCCGGTGGCCTCCGTGGTCTCCGTGACCGCGGTGTCGCCCCCGAAGCCCAGGCCGAAGGGGACGAACCGGTCCAGGTCGTGGCGCAGGAGCGAGGCGCCGACCAGGGCGCCCCCGCGACTCCACTCCGCCCCCACCCGCAGCCCGTCCAGCGACGAGGAGGCGCTCCCGAAGACCGGAACGGTGTCGAGCTCGATCTGACGGGCGAGGAACGGTGGGTGGGCGGTGAGGACGACGCTGTCGCGCAGGATCATCCCCGCGCCGCGCGACCCCGCCGCCACGGATGCGAAGAGCGACGCCCCGGCGAAGGGCCCCAGCCGGACACTCCCCTGCAGCTCGGTCCCGGCCTCGCCCGCCAGGCCTGCCGTGCGCGCGCTTCCCTCCAGCTCCAGCCCGGGGATCGACCGCGACCCGGCGCGGACCGTCAGGTCGGAGGTGGGCGCGGCGTACACCTGGTCGGTCACCTCCCGGAGCCGGGCGCTCCCCTCCACCCACCCGGCGCGGCCGCGGAGCAGGGCGCGGAGCCCGAGCTGGGTGGTTCCGCCCCGGAAGCGCAGCCGGTCCTCACTCTCCGGATCGCGCCAGCTCTGCCCGAGCATGGCGTCCAGGAAGAGGCCGCGGGCGGGGTTCATCCTCCCGCGTAGCACCAGCATCCCCCGCTCCGCCGACTCCGGAAAGGCGGTGTCGGCCCGCTCCACCTCCGTCTGCCGGTACTCCAGCTGTACGCCCGTCCTCCCGGAGAGGCGGTAGCTCCACCGGGCTGCAATGTTGGAGACTGAGAACGGTCCCTGCTGGCGGAGCCGCTCGGTGTCGGTGATGTCGAAGCCGATGGTCACCACGTTCCGCTCGCCCACCGCGTCGGAGTACAGGGTGCGGAGGAAGCGGATCGCCGGGTCGCCCACCCCCATCTCCACCTGCGAGAAGGGCCGACGGTCCTGGATGCGGAAGGGGAGAACCTCGATGCGCAGCTCGTCCAGCCGGCGCTCCACGCGGATCTCCTCCAGCTCCGTGAGGGAGACTTCCTGGAGATCCAGGGTGGCGGAGCCCAGAGGATCCACCTCCCAGCCGTCCAGGAAGACACGGGTCCGCCCCCCCCCGGCCCCGAAAGGCGACACCGCGACGGGCTGGCCGTACCCCCCGCCCCGGGTGATGAGCACCCCCGGGATCCGCGCCAGGAGGTCCAGGAGGGAGATCCCGTGAAAGCGCGCCAGCGCCTCCCGGCCCCACACCCAGCTCCCCCTCCACGTCCCCGCCGTATCGGGCCGCGGGTACGCGGGGAGGTGCGGCGCGGGGAGGAGGGAGTCGGCGGGGACGGTGTCCTGCTGCGGAGTGCGGACGGTGTCCGCGGGAGGCTCACCCGCAGGGACCCTCAGGCGCACGCTGTCCCCCTGCTCCGGGCGGAGGGTGTCGGGACGCGTGCGTCGGGGGATGGTGTCCGGGCGCGCCGGGGGGGGCTGCTGCGCCTCGAGCGCGGCGGGAGCCGCGAGGAGGAGCAGGGCGACAAGCCGGCAAACACCGCGCCGGATCCGGTGCGGCGGCATCGTCGGGCGCCTCACCGCCGGGCCGCGCGGGCGAGGACCCATTCCACCAGCAGGCGCGTGGGGGCGCCCGTGGAGCCACGGACCTGGTATGGGAGCTTCCCGTCGCCGTACGCCGTTCCGGCGATGTCCAGGTGCACCCAGGGGTAGCTCCCCACGAACTCGCGCAGGAACCAGGCCGCGGTGATCGACCCACCGGGGCGGCCCCCGGCGTTCTTGATGTCCGCGTACTCCGAGCGGATCTGCTCCCGGTACTCGTCCAGCAGGGGGAGCCTCCAGGCACGCTCCCCCACGCGCTCCCCGGCCGCGAGCACCTCCGCGGCGAGCGCGTCGTCGTTCGCGAAGAGACCGGCCACGTGATGCCCCAGGGCCACCACGCACGCCCCGGTCAGCGTCGCCGCGTCGACCACCGCCGCCGGATCGAAGCGCCGCGCGTAGGAGAGCGCGTCGGCCAGGATGAGACGCCCCTCGGCGTCGGTGTTCACGACCTCCACCGTCTTCCCCAGGTGGGTGCGGACGATGTCCCCCGGCTTCATGGCGGAGCCGGAGAGGAGGTTCTCGGTGGAGGGAACGACGCCGATCACGTTCAGGGGGACCTCCAGCTCGGCGACCGCCTGCATGGCGGCCAGGACGGCTCCCGCGCCGCTCATGTCGAACTTCATCTCCTCCATGTTCGCCGCGGGCTTGATCGAGATTCCCCCGGAGTCGAACGTCACCCCCTTCCCCACCAGCACCAGGGGCTTCTCCCCCCCGGCGGCGCCGCGGTGCTCCAGGACGATCAGCCTGGGCTCCTGGTCGGAGCCCTGCGACACGGCTAGGAGCGCCCCCAACCCCTCCACCTCCAGCTCCGCGCGCCCCAGGATGGTGGCCTGCAGCCCGTGCGTCCGGGCGATCCGCTCCGCCGTCTCCGCAAGGTAGGCGGGGGTGGCCACGTTTCCCGGAAGGTTACCCAGGTCGCGAGCCAGGCACTCCGCCCGAGCCACCACCTCGCCGAGCCGCGCCCCCTCCGCCACCGCCGCGGGGTCGGCATCCTCGACCACCAGCGTCGCCTCCGCAAGCCCGGCACCGGCAGGCGCGTCGTCGGCGCGGGACTTGAGCTCGGTGAAGGTGTACGCCCCGAGCACCACACCTTCGGCCCCGGCGCGGCCGGCCTCGCGCGGGTCCACGGGGAGCCCCGCGGGAACGACGAAGGCAAGGCTCGACGCGCGGACCCTCGCTGCCTGCTTCGCGGCGGTCCCGGCGGCGCGTCGGAGACGCTCCGGAGTGAGCCCCTCCTCCTTCCCCACGCCGACCAGGAGGACCCGCTCCGCTCCCAACGCTCCCGGGGCCGGATACAGGACCAGGGTGTCGCCCTCCTGGCCGCGGAAGTCGCCGCGGGCGCGGATGGCACCGATCTGCCCTCCGAGCCTCCGGTCGAGCACGGCGGCGCCCCCCCTGAGATCGCCGTTCTCCATGACCGGGAGGACGAGGAGGGGAGTCCCGACCTCGGCCGGGGCGGCACGGACTACGGATACGTTCATTGCACCGACGCTGGTCAGG
>DATAAL010000700.1:0-5318 GCA_036260145.1 Longimicrobiaceae bacterium
CTCTCCCCCACCGGGGTGTGCCGCTCCTACGACGCGGAGGCGCGCGGGACGGTGCCCGGGAGCGGGGTGGGGGTGGTGGTGCTGCGGCGGCTGGAGGACGCCCTTGCCGACGGGGACACCGTCCACGCGGTGATCCGCGGCTCCGCCGTCAACAACGACGGCTCCGCCAAGATCGGCTACACCGCCCCCCGCATGGAGGGGCAGGCCAGGGCGATCATGGAGGCGATCGCCCTCTCCGGCGTGGAGCCCGAAACCATCACCCTGGTGGAGGGGCACGGCTCCGCCACCGGGCTGGGCGACCCCATCGAGGTGGAGGCGCTCACCGAGGCATTCCGCTCCGACACCGGGCGGACGGGGTTCTGCGCCCTGGGCTCGGTGAAGAGCAACGTGGGGCACCTGGACGCCGCGGCGGGTGTGACGGGGCTGATCAAGGCGACGCTCGCGCTGGAGCACGGGGAGATCCCGCCCTCGCTGCACTTCCGGAAGCCGAACCCCCGGATCGACTTCGCCGGCTCTCCCTTCTTCGTCAACACCGCGCTGCGCCGCTGGGAGACGAACGGGCACCCGCGCCGGGCGGGGGTCTCCTCCTTCGGGATGGGGGGCACCAACGCCCACGTGGTGCTGGAGGAGGCACCTGCGGCGGAGCCCTCCGGCCCCTCGCGTCCCTGGCAGCTCCTGGTGCTGAGCGCCCGCACCCCCGCGGCGCTGGAAGCCGTCACCGACCGCCTGGCGGAGCACCTCCGCGCACACCCGGAGCAGGACTTCGCCGACGTGGCGCACACCCTCCGGGTGGGGCGCCGGCGTCTCGGGGAGCGCCGCGTGCTGGTGTGCCGCGACCGGGAGGACGCCATCGCCGCGCTGGAGCGCCGCGACCCGCAGCGCCTCCTCACCGCGGCGGAGCCCCGGGAGGGGCGCGGCGCCGTCTTCCTCTTCCCCGGGCTGGGCGACCATTACCCGCAGATGGCGCGCGGGCTGTACGAGGCCGAGCCGGTCTTCCGCCGCGAGGTGGACCGCTGCGCCGAGCTGCTCCTGGCGTACACCGGCGCCGACGTGCGCGAGGCGCTCTTCCCCGGCGAGCCGCCGGCCGAGCAGCGCCCGGACGCGGTGGAGGGGAGCGCGGCCGGGACCGTGGACCTGCGGGCGATGCTGGGGCGCGTCGACGACGGCCGGGGTGCGTCCCCGCTGGCCGGTACCGAACTGGCCCAGCCGGCGGTGTTCGTGGTCGAGTACGCCCTGGCCCGCACCTGGATGTCGTGGGGGGTGCGGCCGAAGGCGATGCTCGGGCACTCGCTGGGCGAGTACGTGGCCGCCACCCTGGCCGGGGTGATGTCGCTGGTCGACGCGCTGGGGCTGGTGGCCGAGCGCGCCCGGCTGATCTCCGAGCTCCCCGCCGGGGCGATGCTCGCCGTTCCCCTGGACCCGGAGGAGGTCCGGCCGCTCCTGAAGGACGGGCTGGCCCTGGCCGCCCACAACGCCCCCGGCCTCTGCACCGTCTCCGGCACCCCGGAGGCGGTCGCCGCCCTGGAGGCGGAGCTGGTCGGGCGCGGGGTGGCGTGCCGGCGCCTGGCCGCCTCGCACGCCTTCCACTCGCCGATGATGGAGCCGGTGGCGGAGCGGCTCGCCCAGCGCGTGCGCCGCACGAGGCTGGAGGCGCCGAAGGTCCCCTTCCTCTCCAACGTCACCGGCACCTGGATCACGGCGGAGGAGGCGACGGACGCGGAGTACTGGACCCGGCACCTGTGCCGCACGGTGCGCTTCGCGGAGGGGATGGAGGAGCTTCTCCGCGACCGCAGCCGCGTCCTGCTGGAGGTGGGTCCCGGGCGCACCCTGGGGACCTTCGCGCTGCAGGCCGGGGCCGCGGAGAGCACCGTGCTGGCCTCGCTACGTCACGCCTACACCCGCTGGCCCGACCCGGCCTTCCTCCTGGAGACGCTCGGAAAGCTGTGGATGGCCGGGGTGGACCCGGACTGGAAGGGCTTCGCGAAGGGGGAGCGCCGCCGCCGCGTCCCCCTCCCCACCTACCCCTGGGAGCGGCAGCGCTACTGGGTGGACCGGGTGCCGGATATGGCCCCGGTACTCCTCGCCGACGAGTGGCGCCGCGCCGGCCCCGGTCGGCGGGTGCGCGTCCCCGGGCGGGGGCGCGGGCGCGCGGCGGAGCCCCCGCCGGCGCGGCCGGAGGGCGCGCGCCACGCGCGGCCCGCGCTCCCCAACCCCTACGTGGCCCCGGCCGGCGAGACCGAGGCGCGGATCGCCGGGGTGTGGGAGGACATGCTGGAGATCCGGGGCGTCGGTGTTCACGACGACTTCTTCGCCCTGGGCGGCCACTCGCTGTACGCCACCCAGATCATCTCCCGGGTGCGCGACCACTTCGGAGTGGAGCTGTTGCTGCAGGCCATCTTCGAGCACCCCACCGTCGCGGGGCTCGCCGGGCAGGTGGAGGCGCTGCGCGCCGCCGGAGCCACCGACGTGATCCCCCCCATCCCCCGCGCCGACCGCTCCCTCCCCCTCCCGCTCTCCTACCAGCAGGAGCGGATGTGGGTGCTGGACCAGCTCGAGCCCGGCAACCCCTTCTACAACGTCTCCGTCTCGGAGCGGCTGGCGGGAAGGCTCGACCTGCGCGCCGGACGGCGGGCGCTGGAGGACATCGTCCGCCGCCACGAGGTGCTGCGCACCGGCTACGAGACGACCGACGGGGAGCCGGTGCAGGTGATCCACCCCGACGTGGTCCCCGACCTCCGCGTGGTGGACCTGCGCCCCCTCCCCGAGGAGGAGCGGGAGCGGGCCGCCCTGCGCGTGGCCCACGCCGAATCCGCGATCCCCTTCGACCTGCGCCGCCCGCCGACCGTGCGGGCGCTGCTGATCCGCATGGGCGACGAGGACCAGATCCTGGTGGTGACCTTCCACCACATCGCCGTGGACGGGTGGTCGGGGATCCTCTTCTTCCAGGAGTGGCAGGTCGTCTACACCCGCCTGGTCCAGGGGAAGCCGAGCCCCTTCGGCGAGCTCCCGGTGCAGTACGCCGACTACGCGGTGTGGCAGCGGAAGTACGTGGCCGGCGAGCGGCTGGAGCGGCAGGTCGCCCACTGGCGGGAGCACCTGCGGGACGCCCCGGCGGTGCTGGAGCTCCCCACCGACCGGCCGCGCCCCCCCGTCCGCACCTACAACGGCGGGCTCCACAGGCTCCACGTGGAACCGGAGCTGAAGCAGCGGCTGGAGGCGGTCTGCCAGCGGGAGGGGATGACCCTCTTCATCCTGATGATCGCCGTCTACAAGGCGCAGCTCTTCCGCTACACCGGGCAGGAGGACCTGATCGTCGGGACGGTGGAGGCCAACCGGCAGCGGGAGGAGACCGAGCGGATGATCGGCTTCTTCATCAACACGCTGGCGCTGCGCAGCACGGTGCGGAACGAGGACACCTTCCTGCAGCTCTTCCGGCAGGTGCGGGAGGTGTCGCTGGACGCCTACGCCCACGCCGACCTCCCGCTGGAGAAGCTGCTGGAGAGCCTGCACCTGGAGCGGGACCTGAGCCGCAACCCGCTCCTGCAGGTCATGTTCGGGCTGGAGCGCCCCGCCATCCCCCTCCTCTCGGACGAGGACAGGGGCGCCGGCGGGCTGGAGCGCGTCCCCTATGTGAACACCGGGCTGGTGGACACCGGGACCACCAAGTTCGACCTGACCTACCTGTTCAGGGACAACCTCGACCACGTGGGCGGGGTGCTGGAGTACAACTCCGACCTCTTCGACGAGGCCACGGTGGTGCGCATGTGGGAGAACTACCACCACATGCTGGAGCAGGTGGCGGAGAACCCGGAGCTGCGCATCGGCGAGATCCAGGCGCTCTCCCCAGCCGAGCGCGAGCGGCTGCGCTCCTGGAACGCCACCCGGATGGCGTACCCGGCGCGCCCCCTGGTGCACGCGCTCTTCGCCGCGCAGGCCGTCCGCGCCCCGGGCGCCCCCGCCGTCGCCTTCGGCGGGGAGGCCATGAGCTACGCGGAGCTGGAGCGCCGCTCGAACCAGCTCGCGCGGCACTTGCGCGCGCTGGGGGTGGCGCCGGAGACCCGCGTGGGCGTCTGCCTGGAGCGCGGGCCGGAGATGGTGGTGGCGCTGCTGGGGATCCTGAAGTCGGGCGGGGCGTTTGTCCCGCTCGACCCGGCGCACCCGGAGGAGCGGCTGGCGTACACGCTGGAGGACGCGGCCGTCGCCGTGCTGCTGACCCAGGAGCGCCTCCTCCCGCGCCTCCCCGTCCGGGGGGCACGGACCCTCTGCCTGGACGCCGGCTGGCCGGAGGTGGCCGCGGAGAGCGGCGCGCCCCTGGACGAAGTCGCCACGCCGGAGACGCTGGCGTACGTGATCTACACCTCCGGCTCCACCGGCCATCCCAAGGGGGTGCGGGTGGCGCACGCGAGCCTGCTGAACCTCGTGCTCGCCAGCGTCGATTCCCTCGGCTTCCGGCCCGGCGACGTGTTCCTCTCGCTGGCGGCCTTCGGCTTCGACGTCTGGCTCTGGGAGACGCTCTGCCCGCTGGCCAGCGGGGGCACGGTGCGCGTCGTCCCGCAGGGGAGCATCACCGATCCCGAGGCGCTGGTGGGGGAGGTGGGGGACGCCACCCTGCTGTTCGCCGTCCCCGCGCTGATGCGGCAGCTGGCGCGCGCGGTGGCCGCCACCGGCCGGCCGTACCCCGGGCTGCGGCGCGCCTTCGTGGGCGGCGACGTCATGGCGGCGGAGGCGTGGGCGGAGGTGCATGGCGCCTTCCCCCGGGCCGAGCTGTGGGTGGTCTACGGGCCCACCGAGGCCACGGTCATCACCACCGCGCACCGGGTGGAGGACCCGTGGGCGGCCGCGCGCAGCATGATCGGGAGGCCGCTGGCCAACACGCGCGCGTATGTGTGCGACCAGCCGGGGCGGCTGGTGCCGGTCGGCGTCCCCGGCGAGCTGCTCCTGGGCGGCGTGGCGGTGGGGCAGGGGTACCTGGGCCGTCCCGACCTCACCGCCGAGAAGTTCGTCCCGGACCCCTTCGGCGACCACGGGACGGCCGGCGAGCGCCTGTACCGCACCGGCGACCGGGTGCGCCGGCTGGCCGACGGCACGCTGGAGTTCCTGGGGCGGACGGACAACCAGGTCAAGCTCCGGGGCTACCGGATCGAGACCGGCGAGGTGGAGGCCGCCCTGCTGCGGCACCCGGCAGTGGACGACGTGGTGGTGATGGTCCGTGAGGACGAACCTGGCACCGAAGGGCGGCGGCTCGCGGCGTACTTCCTCCCGCCCCGGGGGGAGCGCGCCCCCGCTTCCGCGGAGCTGCGCGCCTTCCTGCGCGCGGC
>DATAAL010000701.1:0-2324 GCA_036260145.1 Longimicrobiaceae bacterium
GGTCCGTGGGGATCCCGAAGCGGCGCGCGTAGCGCTCGCTCCCGTCCTGCCTGGTGTGGGCCACCGGGGAAGCCGGCAGCCGCGAAGGGGCCGCGGGCGCCTCCCGGACGGCGGCGCGCAGCGCGGCGAGCGGGACCACCGTCCCCAGCGCGGCGATTCCCACCAGCGCCACCCCGATCCCCCCCAGCGCACGGCGGCTGACGCGGGGGTCGAGGATGGCCAGGAGCCGTCCCTCGAACTGCGACCGGCGCGCCATGGCCAGGGCGGGGAGGAGGCTCCCGCCGGTTCCGAAGGTGCGGACGATCTGCAGCAGGTGATCGGCGTAGTCCACCGGCCGGGCACCCGCGGCGAGCACCGCGTCGTCGCACGCCCGCTCCCGCTCCTCCCGGAGCCGGCGGACGGCCAGCCACACCAGGGGGTTGAACCAGTGCGCGGCGAGCGCCAGGTGGGCGATCCACTGGGTCAGGGCGTCGCGGCGGCGGACGTGCGCCAGCTCGTGGGCCAGCACCACGGTGCGGCGCTCCGACGTCCACTCCTCGGCGTCCACCGGGAGCCAGACCACCGGTTGCAGCACCCCCCAGGTCATGGGCACCGAGCCGCGGGCCCCACGCAGCAGCGTCACCCCCCGGGTGAGGCCGAAGCGGTGGGCCAGCTCGTGCGCCAGGTGCAGCCACGATGCGTCCGTCACCATCACCGCCCGGCGCGACATCCACCACACCGCGGCCAGCCCCACCCCGAGCCGGGCCAGCACCAGCACGGCCCCCGCGCCCCAGAGCAGCGCCAGCCAGACGCGCCAGTCGTCCGGGAGGCGCCGGGCCGGGGCGGGCCGGACAGGCTCCGCCGGGGCGGGCGAGGGCGAGGATGCCTCCGCGGCCGGAACGGACGACGAAGACCCGGCGGGCGACGGGTCGACAGCGGCTGCGGCCGGGATCGGGGCCGCGGACGGGAGCTCCGGGAGCGGGAGCTCCCACTCGGGCACCACCAGCTCCACCGCCGGGAGGGCCAGCACGCAGCAGAGCGCGACCGCCCACACCAGGTGCCGGGCCGCCGCGGAGGCCCAGCGCATCAGCGCGGTGGCGGCGACGGCGACCAGGAGGACCGCAGAGGCCTTGAGGGTGATGACGAGGAGGGCGGCCAGAGCGGCGCCCAGCGACGGGATCACGCCTCCTCCTGGCGCGCCTGCTCGATCAGCCGGGCCATCCGGTCCAGCTCCGCCGGGGAGAGACGGGAGTCCTCCACCAGCGCGTTGACCACCTGCTCCGCGGAGCCGTTGAAGAAGGTGCGGACCAGGTGCCGGAGCGCCGAGACCTGGGCCCGGTCCCGCGGGACGGTGGGGCGGTAGATGTAGCGCTGCCCCTCCTGCTCGTGCTCCAGGTGCCCTTTCTCCTCCAGCAGCCGGAGCGCCGCCCGGACCGCGGAGTAGGTGGGCGGGTCGGGGAGCTCCTCCAGCACCTCGGCGGCGGTGGCGTGGCCGCGGCGGTAGAGGATATCCATGATCTGGCGCTCCCGGCGACTCAGGGTGGTGTCGGGCTGGACGCTCAAGGGGGTTCCTCGCGGGGGGTGAGGGACGAGGTGCTGATTTGTCAGCACCTGCTGAATATTCAGCACCCCCGGACGGAAGTCAAGGGGAATCTTTCGCGGGCCGTCCCCGCCGCGTAGGATCAGCCCCTCCGGAACCCGTGCACCCTCGCACTCCCGCACAATGCAGCTCAGGCTCGGAGTGGTGGACCAGTCCCCGGTGCGCACCGGGGGGACGGGTGCAGATGCCGTCCGAGAGACGCTGGAGCTGGCACGGGCGGCGGAGCGGCTGGGGTACTCGCGCTACTGGCTGGCGGAGCACCACAGCACCAACTCCTTCGCCTGTGCCGCGCCGGAGGTGCTGATCCCGGGGGTGGCGGCGGTCACCCGGGAGGTGCGGGTGGGATCCGGCGGGGTGCTCCTCCCCCACTACTCCCCCTTCAAGGTGGCGGAACAGTTCCGGATGCTGGAGACGCTCTTCCCCGGACGGATCGACCTGGGGGTGGGACGCGCGCCGGGCGGGGACCCGCGTACCCTGGGAGCGCTGCAGTACGGACGCGGGGCGCTCCCGGTGGAGCTCTTCCCCCGGCAGGTGGAGGACCTCCGTATGTGGCTGGAGAACCGTACCGAGCCGGGGCACCCCTTCCACCGGGTGCGGGCGATGCCGCGTGGTCCCGGGGTGCCGGAGCTGTGGATCCTGGGCTCGGGCGGACACGGGGCGCTGTACGCGGCGGAGCTGGGGTGCGCCTACTCCTTCGCGCAGTTCATCAGCGGCCAGGACGGCGCGGCGGTGGTGCGCGCCTACC
>DATAAL010000702.1:0-4579 GCA_036260145.1 Longimicrobiaceae bacterium
AACCCCGCGGTTCAACGACTCACCCTCTCACGTCGGGATGCTGATCCCGCCGGACATCTCCAGGTTCCGCCGGGTACGGTCGCGGAAGTCGATCACCATCCGCAGGTCGCTCCGGAAGTCCACCCCCGGGAGGAGCCGCAGGCGCGCGCCCACGCCGGGGACCAGGGAGAGGTCGGTGTGCGTACGCTCCGTCCGCAGGGCCGGCAGCTTCCCGGGTGCCCCGATCACGGTCAGGTGCTGCGCCGGGACCGGGATCCGCGTGGGCTCGTCCACTCGCACCGCGCCCACTCCCAGCGAGAGCAGCGGGTCGATGCGGCTCTCTGCCGGGACGACAGGGACCAGAAGGTCCGCCTGCATCCCGTAGTGCCACATCTCCATCTCCTCGGCGTCCCTGGGGGTGTGGACCACGTAGCCGCCCACCGCGATCCGCGAGGCCAGCGGGAGGGCATCCGTCCCGGTCACCGCCGTCAGCGGCCAGAGGATGCGCCCGCCTACGCCGTCCAGCTCGGTGGGGCCGCCTCCCAGCGTCAGCCGGTTGCGCGCCACGAAGTACTCCAGGGAGCCACGCACCTCGGCCTTGCGGGGCTGGAGCTGCGCGGAGACGGGTGTGGGAACGATGCCTGCCAGGGTTGCGGCGAACAGGATACCGACGGAGAAGCGCCTCATGACTCACCTCCGAGCTATGGGTTTTCCTCCTGGAACGGGTCAGGAGCCCGAGGTCCCGTGACTCCCCGGCTCGTCGCGCGATTCGGTTTCGGACCGGATCACCTATGTGCAACCGGTGTACCAGATTACGGAGGGTGTAGACGATCAGATTGGCGGTCCGGTTTGCCACTCCGGCAGAGGTTGCGCGAGCGCGGCAGTCTGCGTCCGGGGGCCCCGATCCGCCAGGGAAGCGGGCGGTCCGGTGTGGCACGGCTTTGGCTGATGTCGTCTATATGAGCAGGGGAGTCGACCGTCACCCGGACGCGGAGAATGGCGATGACATATATCCTGTCGGTACTGGTGCTGGCGCTGGTCGGGGGAACCGTGTACCTGACCACGCAGACTTTTCGCAGCGGACACCTGCTGGTGGTGAGCTACTACCGCGGGCACGACTCCATCTTCCTGGAGCGGGGGGTGGACGGAAGGTACACGGTGATACAGCCGGCGTGGATCCCGCTGGCCGTGGCGCGCTTCACGCGGGCCCGGACGGCGGCGGCCCTGGGCGCCGTGTCGCAGGGACTCGGACAGTACGTCCCCGGGAGAGGACAGCCTCTCCGGCCGCTGCCCCGCGCGGGGCGGCGGGCGCGCGCGGTGCACGTGTAGCCGTCCGTCGGAAGAGAATCACGAGGGGGGTGCCGACCGGATCGGCGCCCCCCTCGTGGCGTTTCCCCCTCACCCCCTCCGGGGCGGGACATCCGTGCCTCACCTGTCCCGCGACCTCCCGACCCACGGGAGCGGCGGTTTGTGTAAGCCGTACTCGGTGGCTACGATGTTCCGGCCCGAGGCCCGGGCGCCCATACCACCCGCAGAGGAGCGATACCGATGGCAACCCTGGTCGAGGCCCCCACGCGGACCCTCCGGATGGAGATCGAGGACGGGATCGCCGTCATCCGCCTGAACCAGCCGGGGAAGCCGGTCAACGTCATCTCCCGGGAGCTGATGGAGGAGATGGCGGAGGTGATCGGCCGCCTGGAGGCGCGCGAGGGGGGTGTCCGCGCCGCGGTGATCGTCTCCGACAAGCCGGGGGTGTGGATCGCCGGCGCGGACATCGAGGAGTTCACCCGGATCCGCACCGCGGAGGACGGGGAGCGGCTGAGCCGCGCCGGACAGGAGCTCCTCGACCGGCTGGAGCGCCTCCCCATCCCGGTGGTGGCCGCCATCGACGGGGCGGCGCTCGGTGGCGGGCTGGAGGTGGCGCTCGCCTGCGACTACCGCATGGCCACCGACTCGCCCAGGACCAAGCTGGGGCTCCCCGAGGTGCAGCTCGGGATCCTTCCCGGCGCCGGGGGGACGCAGCGCCTGCCGCGGCTGATCGGCCTGGCCGGCGCGCTCGACCTGATGCTAACGGGGAAGACCCTCGAGGGCCGCCGCGCCATGAAGGTGGGGCTGGTGGACGAGACCGTCCCCGCTCCCATCCTCCTGCCGCAGGCCCTGCGCGCGGCGCGGGAGCTGGCGGACGGGGAGCGGCGGCCCCGCGCCGGGCGCCGCACCGGCTCGCCGGACTGGAAGGAGAACCTCCCCGGGGCGCGGCTGGTCATCTTCCGCAGGGCGCGCGAGGGGGTGATGGAGAAGACCCACGGGCTGTACCCCGCCCCGTTGCGCCTCCTGGAGGTGGTGGAGCGGGGGATCGACCGGCCGCTGGAGGAGGGGCTGGCGCTGGAGGCCCGGGCCTTCGGGGAGCTGAGCGTCACCCCCGAGTCGCGGAGCCTGGTCCACCTCTTCTTCGCCAAGACCGGCGCCGAGAACCGTCCCGACCTCCCCGGGTCGCCCCGGCCGCGCCCGGTGGAGCGGGTCGCGGTGGTCGGCGCCGGGTTCATGGGCGCCGGGATCGCCGCGGCCTCGGCCGAGTCGGGGATGCGCGTCCGCCTCAAGGACGTGGACGCCCCGGCGGTCGCCCGGGGGCTCCGCACCGCCCGCGAAACCCTGGTCAAACGCGCCCAGCGGCGAAGGCGCCCCCGGCACGAGATCACCCAGCTCGTGGACCGGGTGGAGCCCACCGTGGAGTACATCGGGTTCGGGAACGCCGACCTGGTGGTGGAGGCGGTGTTCGAGGAGGTGGAGCTCAAGCACCGGGTAATCCGGGAGATCGAGGCCGCCGTCTCCGAGGACGCCATCCTGGGGAGCAACACCTCCACCATCCCCATCGCCCGGCTGGCGGAGGCCTCCTCCCGGCCGCACAATGTCCTGGGGCTGCACTTCTTCTCCCCGGTGGAAAAGATGCCGCTCCTGGAGATCATCGTGCACGAGGCCACCGCGCCCGAGGTGACCGCCACGGCCCACGCCTACGCCAAGCGGCTGGGGAAGACTCCCGTCATCGTCAACGACGCCCCGGGCTTCTACGCCAACCGGATCCTCGCCCCGTACATGAACGAGGCGGCGCTCCTCCTGGAGGAGGGGGTGCGGATGGAGGAGATCGACCGGGCGATGACGGAGTGGGGGTACCCGGTGGGACCCATCACCCTGTACGACGAGGTGGGGCTCGACGTGGCCGCCAAGGCCGGGAAGATCATGGCTGATGCGTTCACCGAGCGGATGCTGCCCAGCTCCGTCGTGGAGAGGCTGGTGGCCGACGGGCGGATGGGGAGGAAGAACGGGCGCGGCTTCTACCGCTATCAGGACGGCGACCGCAAGGGCCCGGACGAGAGGGTGTACGCGCTGATCGGGAGCCCGCCCCGCCGGGAGGTGCCGCGGAGCGAGATCCAGGAGAGGCTGGCGCTGGTGATGGTCAACGAGGCGGTCCGCACCCTGGAGGAAGGGGTGCTGCGCAGCGCCCGCGACGGCGACGTGGGGGCCATCCTGGGGATCGGGTTCCCGCCCTTCCGGGGCGGTCCCTTCTGGTACCTGGACCGGACCGGCGCGGACCGGGTGGTGGCCCGGCTCCGCGTGCTGGAGGTGGCCCACGGGCTGCGCTTCACCCCGGCGCCGCTCCTGGTGGAGCAGGCGGAGGGCGGCGGGAAGTTCTTCGACGCCGCCGTGGGACCGCGGTGAACGGCGCGTCAGTCCTGGAGGTCGCTCCGGGCGTTCACCGCCTCTCCGTCCCGCTCCCCTCCCCGCCGCACGAGGTAGCGGCGTGGGTCCTGGAGGGGGAGGACGGCCACACCCTGGTGGATACGGGGATGGATACTCTCCCCGCCCGCGCCGCGCTGCGCGACGGGGCCGAGCGGCTGGGGGTGACTCCGGGAAGCCTGTCGCACGTCGTGCTGACGCACGCGCACATCGACCACTACGGGCTCGCCGGGCCGGTGCGCGCCTGGTCCGGCGCCCGGGTCGCCATCCACGCGCGAGAGGAGGAGCTCGCCCGGCGCTTCGTGGACCACTGGCCGGAGGACCGGGAGGGCGTGGCGGCGGCATTCGAGCGGATGGGCGTCCCGGCCGGGGTGGCGGCGGAGCTCCTGACCGTCACCGACCGGATCCACGCCCTGTACGTCCCCTTCCAGCCGGACCAGCTCCTCACCGGGGAGCGCGGGCCGCTCCCCGGCGGGGCGGGGTGGGAGTGGATCCTCACCCCCGGCCATTCCCCCGGCCACATCGTGATCTACCACCCCGGGCAGCGGATCCTGATTGCCGGGGACCACGTCCTCCCCCGCATTTCCCCCAACATCGGCGCCGACCTGTACGTAGAGGACCCGCTCTCCGACTACCTGGCCTCCCTGCGGCGGCTGCGCGAACTCCCGGTGGAGGCCGTGCTCCCCTCGCACGGGCCGCTCTTCGGCGACCTTCCTGGGAGGATCGACCAGATCCTGGCCCACCACGAGGAGCGCAAGGGGAAGATCCTACGGTTCCTCGGCACCGACGGGCCCCGGACCGCCTTCGAGGTGGCGGCGAACGTGTTCGGGAAGCTGCCCCCGGAGCACTTCATCCACGCCCTGCGGGA
>DATAAL010000703.1:0-8489 GCA_036260145.1 Longimicrobiaceae bacterium
GGCAGACGAGGTGGCGGCGGTGAAGGTGGAGGGGCGGCTCGGCCAGGTCCTGCCCTGCCTCGTCCGCGCTCTCCGGCACGGAGCGTAGGGTCGGGAGGCTCCCGGGGTCCCGCAGCACTTCGCCGCTCCGGGACCCCGGGAGCCTCCCGACCCTACGCTCCGTGCCGGAGAGCGCGGACGAGGCAGGGCAGGACCTGGCCGAGCCGCCCCTCCACCTTCACCGCCGCCACCTCGTCTGCCCGGGTGGGACCCAGGTTGACCACGGCGATGGGCACCCCGTCCTCCCGCGCCCGGTAGACGAAGCGGCGGCCGGAGTACACGGTCAGCGACGAGCCCGCCACCAGGAGCACGCCGGCCTCCTCGAAGAGGCGCCACGCCTCGTCCACCCGTTCCCGCGGCACGTTCTCCCCGAAGAAGACCACGTCGGGCTTGACGGTCCCGCCGCAGCGTCCGCAGCCGGGCACGCGGAAGCTCTCCAGCGCCCGGGCCGGCAGCTCCGCGTCCCCGTCCGGCGCCTGCTCCACCTCGCCGTCCGGCGTCCCCCGGGCGAGCCGCTCCGCCCACTCCGCGTTCAGCCCGAGCAGACGGTCCTGGAACTCCTCCCGCCGGGTGGCCTCGCCGCACTCCAGGCAGCGGACCCACCCCAGCGTGCCGTGCAGCTCCACCACCCGCCGGCTCCCCGCGGCGTGGTGCAGCCCGTCCACGTTCTGGGTGATGATCCCCCGCACCGCGCCGGCCGCCTCCAGCTCGGCCAGGGCGTGGTGGGCGGCGTTGGGACGCGCGGCCGAGAAGCGGGGCCACCCCACCGTGCTCCGCGCCCAGTAGCGGACCCGCGCGGCCTCGCTCCGCACGAACTCCTGGTACTGCACCGGCGTCCGGGTCCGCAGGCTCCCCTCCGGCCCGCGGTAGTCGGGGATCCCGGATTCCGTACTGCACCCAGCTCCGGCGAGCACCACGGCGGGCCGGCCGCGCAGCAGGTCGAGCAGGGGTTGGAGGGAATCCAGATCGGGAGAGACGGGTGCGATGAGCATTGCGTTTCGGAGTCCCGGGACTGGAGGCGCGTGGGCACGCCTCGCGGTGCTGCGTACCCATCGGACCGGAAGACGTTCACGCGCGGGCCCGCTGCGTGATCATGGAAGTCCGGGCGCGTACTCCATAACTTGGCATCGTGCACGTTCCGGATCGGGAAGCCCTCACCCGCCTGAGTCGATGCTACGGCTACGGCGGGGCCCCGCACGCCTGATGCTTTCCGGTAGATGCGCCACCCGTACGCAAAGCCGGTCTTGAACGCCCCGACCCTGCGGATCCAGGCCGATTTCGACCGGCTCGCCGCCCTCGACGACGGTCGGTGGGACCACAACCGCCACTACCATCGCTTCCTGCTACGCTTCCTGCCGGCAAATCGGGAGGTCGCGCTGGAGATCGGCTGTGGGACGGGAGACTTCGCGCGGACGCTCGCCGGGGTGTTCGAGCGGGTGGTCGCGATCGACCTGTCTCCCGAGATGATCCGTCGCGCCCGCGAGATCTCCCGGGCGCCGGAGAACGTCGAGTTCCGGCAGGCGGATTTCAGCGAGAGCGATCTACCGCCGGCCGCCTTCGACTGCACGGCCGCCATCGCGACGCTGCATCACCTGCCGCCGGAGGAGAGCCTGAGGAAGCTGGAGGCGGCGCTCCGGCCGGGCGGCGTGCTCCTGGTCCTCGATCTCTACCAGCCACGGACCCTCGCGGACTGGATCTGGAGCGCCGCCGCGGTCCCCGCCGACCTGCTGCTCCGCGCGCGGAAGCTGCGCCGACTCCGGGAGGCCCCGGAGGTGCGCCACGCCTGGGCCGAGCATGCCCGGCACGACGTCTATCCGACGCTGGCGGAGGTCCGCTCACTCGCGGAGCGCCTGCTGCCCGGCGCCGCCGTTCGCCGCCACCTGTTCTGGCGCTACTCGCTCGTCTGGCGGAAGCCGACGGACTACGACCACGGCTGACCTTCGCGTGTCCCCCATTTCCTCGACCGAGGCACCATGAGGCGGTTCCATCGCGCTGCTCGGCGGCCTCGCCGCTGCCCTCCTGGGTCCTGCAGATGCGCTGGGGCACGACTGTGGTGCCCCTGAAGATCCGGGCGCACCGGGCACCGTTGCAGTCATGGGCGGCGAGACACATATTGGGACAATACGTCCGCTAGTCGCGGTGCCGTCACGCCTTTCCATGACGTGCCCGGACCCGGACGCAGTCCGTCCCGCCTTCGGAACCCGCCGTCCTGGAGAGCTCCCATGACCCGAGAGCGCGATCCCCGATCCAGGCCCCGCCACCTGCTGCTGGAACTGACCCGCGCCGCCGCCATCGCGCTGGCGACCGCCGCATGCGCGAGCGGATCCCGCGCCACCCCGCCGACGGTGCAGGAGCCCGGGCCCGCCGTCACCTCAGGCCGTGGGTCGCAGGTGACGAGGAGCTATGCGGATTCCCTGCGGGAGCCCGCGGTGGTCCGGTCGGTGAACGGAGTCCTGACCGCCACCCTCGTGGTGGACACGGCCACCCTGCAGGTGCCCCGTAGCGCCACCCAGAAGGATGTGCTCAACCTGCGGTCGTACCGGCTGGCCTCCACCACCGATCCCGCCTACCGGCAGAACGATCCGCGGTTCACGCCCGCGTTCCCCGGTCCAACCTTCCGCGTGAAGCGCGGCGACCTGGTCAGGATCCAGCTGATCAACAACCTGCCGAAGGGCGGGCCGCAGGGGGCAAACGACGTCTGCATCCAGCCCCGGCCCGACCTGCTCCGGGGAGCGAACATCGAGATCCCGGACGTGTTCCAGGGCTGCTTTCACGGTCTCAACTACACGAACATCCACTACCACGGCATGCACGTCACCCCGGACAGCACGTCCACGGTGGTCGGCGACGACGTGCTGATGGTCATCGCTCCGGGCGATACGCTCCAGTACTCGTTCCGCATCCCGGAGAACCAGTCTCCCGGCACACACTGGTACCACCCGCACAAGCACGGCTCGGTCGCCATCCAGGTGGCCAACGGGATGGCCGGCGCCTTCATCGTTGAGGACCCCAGGTCCGGGCTGGACTCCATAGTCAGGAACCTGGGGATGATCGAGCACCTGATCGCCATCCAGCAGGTCTCGGAGACGGTGGGCCTGCTGGGCGGATTCGGGGTGCTCGACGCGCCTCCGCCCCTGGTGAACGGCCAGTTCCGGCCCACCATCTACATGGCGCCGGGCGAGGTACAGCGCTGGCGGATCGTCAACGAGAACACAACGCGGACCACCAAGACCTTCGACGTGGGCTTCAGCGACGTGGGGGGTGTCGAGGAACCGCGGCTGTACGACATCGCGCGCGACGGCGTGCAGTTCGCCCCGGTGAACTACGATCCGCGGCGTGCCGACGCGTTTCTGCACATGGCGCCGGGACAGCGGCTGGACGTGTTCGTCAAGGCGCCCCCGACCCACGGGACGCACTACTTCCAGACCACCCACATCCCGGGCGCCGGCAGGCAGACCCGGAACGCCACCCTTCCGGTCGATTCGACCCTGGGCGGAGAAAAGGCGGATACCGTCATCCTCTTCAAGGTGGTGGTGGATTCCACGCTCAGGGGCCGCAACACTCGGCTGCCGGGGTCGCTTCCGCCTCTTCCCGACTTCCTCCGTGGCCGGCTTCCGGTGGCCGGCGACACCGCGCTGGTCGTGTTCACCGACAGCCTGAACCAGCAGCCCACCCAGTTCTACCTGGGAAGCCGGCTGAACCCCTACCAGCGGTTCGACGACAACAGCGTGTTCGTGCCGTCGGACACCAGCGGGACCGCCATGCCCATGGTCCTGGACTCGGTCCAGACCTGGAAGATCGTCAACAACAGCCAGCAGCAGATCAACCACCCGTTCCACATCCACATCAACCCCTTCCAGGTGAACCGGGTCGTCTACCCGCTGGGCAAGGATGACCCGTTCCACGAGCTGTACGAGCAGCTGAACGCGGCGGCGGAACGGGGGAGCCCGATCTGGCTGGACGTGCTCCCGCTACCCCTGCCGGCCACGAGCACGAGCTTCCCACGGAACGCAACCCCGGCAGACACCATCTTCATCGGCGGCGCGGATACCATCGCGGTCGCGGACAGCCTGCGGAAGAGCGTCACCGTGGTTCCGTTTCCCAGGTCTGTCGAGAGCGGGACGCCGAACACCGCCTACGCGGTGATCACGCAGAAGTACGACGACTTCGAGGGATGCCGCGATGGCCAGTGCGGCGCGCCCACGGGTTACTTCGTGATGCACTGCCACATCCTGGGCCACGAGGAGCGGGGAATGATGCAGGTGCTGCAGGTGGTGGAGCCCGGGCAGCCGGTGTCGCCGCCGCAGGGCCACGTGCGCGCCGGCCACGACGCACACCAGCCCGCTCCCGGCGGGCGCGGCCGTGGGAACGGCGGACCGGGGCAACGTCGACAGAGTCCACAGGGGCAGCCCCGGCCCTGACGGACGATACCCCGGGAGGAGCGCCCGGTGGCAGCCGCCGCCGGGCGTTCGTCGTCGTGGAGGATCGCGTGGATCGGCTCGACGAGCTGTTCCCGTCCGTGACGGCCCAGATCCACGCCCTCCTCGCCCCTGCGGCGGACTGCTCGGGGACTGCGGGCCGGCTCTGACGACGGGCGGATGCCATGCCGGCAGCACGGCAGGGTGATGCGCGCCCTCGACGGGTACCCGGAGCGGTTCGAGCGAGCAACCCCGGGCGGCAGGGTGGGAGAAACGTGGAGAGCCCCGGTGCCGCGACACGGGGGCTCTCTCGTTTCCCCGCCGTGGGGCGCCGCCTACTCGGTGCGCAGCACGGCTTCGAGGCCGGCGGCGAACCGCCGCCAGCTCTCCAGCTCCTCGCCGAGCGCGCGGCGGCCGGCGACGGTGAGCCGGTAGTAGCGCGCGCGGCAGTTGTTGTCCGTCGTGCCCCACTCGCTGGTGATGAGGCCGTCCTTCTCGAGGCGCTGCAGCGCGGGATAGAGGGACCCCTGGTTGACCTCGAGCACGCCGTCGGAGATCTGCTGGACGCGCTGGCTGATGCCCCCCCAGCCGTGCATGGGCGCGAGGGACAGCGTCTTGAGGATCAGCAGGTCGAGCGAGCCCCGGAGGGCGTCGAAGTGCGGGCGTGGGTTCACCATCAGCGCGGTCGCCGGTCGGGCTCCGCCGCTGCGAATTACGCGGATGCTTCGCGCAGGATCCCGTCGGCCCGCCTCAGCTCCCGATTCACCAGTATAGCCCCGCAAGACGTTGCGGAAGATATGGGGCCAGTCTAAACTTCGAAAACACACTTCAACTGACCGCCCGGGGGCTCGGCGCCTCTGTGACCGGCTCGCGAGATCTCGCCGCGCGGGTTCGCCGGTCACGCTCGCAGACCTGTCTCACCGCCACAACGGCTGCACCGCCGGACCACGGGCGGGCAGCCGTTCTGCCCCTGGGCCACTCAGGACCCGTATACGACTCGCAGCACATGAGCACGCACACCGATCCCGCGGCCGACCCGTTCTCCGGGGTCGAGAACGTCTATGTCCTCTCCCCCGTTCAGTTCGGCATGGTCTTCCATGATCTATATTCGCCGGATTCGGGCGCCTATCTCAATCAGTACGTCTTCTCCCTTCGCGGCCGACTCGATCCCAGGGTGCTGCGGCAGGCCTGGGAGCACGTCCTTCTCCACTGCCCGGTGCTGCGCACGGCTGTCGTGTGGGAGGGAGTCGCGCAGCCGGTTCAGGTCGTCTTCCGGCGCGCGGCCCTGCCCTGGGAGGCGCATGACTGGCGCGGCTCTCCGGGGGGCGAGCAGCAGGCGCAGCTGCACCGCTTCCTGGAGGGACAGCGGGGGAGTCGGTTCGACTTGCTCCGGCCGCCCCTCATGCGGCTCGCTCTCCTCCAGTTGGGCGACGAAGCGTTCGAGCTGGTCTGGAGCTACCATCACGTGCTGCTCGACGGCTGGTCCATCTCGCTGGTGCTGCAGGACGTGCTCACCTGCTACGATTCCCTCCGGCGGGGCAGCGTCCCGGTCCTCCCCCGCCGCCGCCCCTACCACGATTACATCGCATGGCTGCAACGGCAGGACCTCTCCGCAGCCGAGGCGTACTGGCGCAGTACCCTGGAAGGCTTCATCAGTCCCACTCCGTTGGGTGTGGACCGCGCCCCGGGCGTTACGCCAGCGGGGCAGACGGCTTTCGGCACGACGGAGCGGCATCTGTCCGTGAGAGCGACCGGAGGGCTGCGGGCGTTCGCGAAGCAGCACAGGCTAACGGTGAACACGCTGGTGCAGGGGGCATGGGGGCTCCTGCTGTCGCGCTACTCGGGGGAGGAAGACGTGGTCTTCGGAGCCACGGTGGCGGGGCGGCCACCAGGGATGGCAGGGATGGAGGCGATGGTGGGGCTCTTCATCAACACGCTGCCGGTGAGGCTGCGGGTGGAGGGCTGGAGGAGGATGGACGGATGGCTCCGGCAGCTGCAGACGGAGCAGCTGGACGCCCGGGCATACGAGTACAGCCCGCTCCCAGAGGTCCGGCGATGGAGCGAGGTGCCGGCGGGGGTGCCGCTGTTCGAGAGCATCGTGGCCTTCGAGAACCATCCGATCGAGGAGATGGAGGGTGGGGGAGCGCGCGGCTTCGCGGTGGTGGGGTGGAGCCGTAGCGGTCAAGGCCATTATCCCCTGGCGCTGCTGGTCCTTCCAGGGGAGCGGACGAGCCTTCAGCTGGAATACGATGGCGTACGCATCGCAGCGGAGGCGGCGGAGCGGATGATGGGCCATCTGGAGGCGGTGCTGGAGGTGATGGTGGCCGGGCCCGCGCAGCGGCTCTCGGAGGTGTCGCTGCTGCGCGACTCTGAGCGCATCCAGGTGCTGGAAGCCTGGAATGACACCGTGGCCGTGTACCCGCAGGCGTGCATCCACGAGCTGGTGTCGATGCAAGCAGCGCGGACACCGGACTCGATCGCGGTGGTGTTCGAGGGCGGGTCGCTGACCTACACCGAGCTGGAGATGCGCTCCAACCGGCTCGCGCACCACCTGCGGCGCCTCGGCGTGGGTGCGGAGGTACGCGTGGGTGTGTGCGCCGAGCGCTCGGCCGAGTTGGTGGTGGCACTGCTGGGAACTCTCAAGGCGGGTGGCGCCTACGTCCCGCTGGACCCCTCCTACCCGGCCGAGCGCCTCGCCTTCATGCTCCGCGACGCCCGCCCGCCCGTGCTGCTGACCCGCGCCGGCCTGTCGCCGGGCCTGCCCGCCGGCGACGCCGCCGTGCTCTGCCTGGACCGCGACGCAGACCGGATCGAGGCCGAGAGCGCCGCGCCCCTCGCCCAGCGGGTCGACCCCGACGCGCTGGCCTACGTCATCTACACCTCAGGATCCACGGGACGTCCCAAGGGGGCGATGAACGCACACCGGGGCGTGGTCAACCGGCTGCTGTGGATGCAGGAGGCCTACGGGCTGGATGCTTCCGACGCGGTGCTGCAGAAGACCCCGTTCAGCTTCGACGTCTCGGTCTGGGAGCTCTTCTGGCCGCTGCTGGCCGGAGCGCGCCTGGTGCTGGCCCGTCCCGGGGGGCACCGCGACCCGGCGTACCTGGCAGAGGTGGTGGAACGCGAATGCGTGACCACGCTGCACTTCGTACCGCCGATGCTGGATGCGTTCCTGGAAGGAGCGGAGGTGGAGCGGTGCGGGAGTGTACGGCGGGTGGTCTGCAGCGGGGAGGCGCTGCCGTGGGAGCTGACGGAGCGCTTCTTCGCTGCGCTGCCCCGGGCGGAGCTTCACAACCTGTACGGGCCCACGGAAGCGGCGGTGGACGTGACGTACCACGCGTGCGGGAGCGAGGCGGGGCGGGTGGTGCCGATCGGGCGGCCGGTGGCGAACACGCGGGTGTACGTGCTGGACCGGGAGATGAACGCGTTGCCGGCGGGGGTGCCGGGGGAGCTGTACATCGGGGGCGTGCAGGTGGGGCGGGGCTACCTGGGGCGTGCCGGGCTGACGGCGGAGCGCTTCGTGCCGGATCCGTACGGGGCCGCGGGCGGGCGGCTGTACCGGACGGGAGACCGGGCGCGGTGGCTACACGCGGGAGAGGTGGAGTACCTGGGGCGTACGGACCACCAGGTGAAGGTGCGCGGCTTCCGAATCGAGCCGGGGGAGATCGAGGCCGCGCTGCGCGAGCACACGGGGGTGCGTGAGGCCACCGTGGTTGCGCGGGAGGACGGGCCGGGCGACCGGCGGCTGGTCGCGTACCTGGCTCTGGATGGAGGCGCGGGAGCAACCTCGAGGGAAGTCCAGGCGTACCTCGCGGAGCGGCTCCCGGAGCACATGGTGCCGAGCGCCGTCGTGCTGCTGGAGCGGTTGCCCCTGAACGCCAACGGAAAGATCGACCGGAGCGCGCTTCCGCCGCCGGAGTGGGGCGCGGCGTCGCCCTACGTCGCCCCACGGACGGCCGCGGAGGAAGTACTGAGCGCGATCTGGGCGGAGGTGCTGGGAGTAGAGCGCGTCGGCGTGGAGGAGAACTTCTT
>DATAAL010000704.1:0-12260 GCA_036260145.1 Longimicrobiaceae bacterium
GGTCCGGCGAAGCCGCGTATTATTCCGGGCTTCGCCGGTCCGTGCTTTCCGTCCTCAAACCGTCCGCTGAAATGGCCAAGTTCCAGGGCGTAGACTACTACAACCTCGACGACCTGCTTACCGAAGAGCAGCGCATGATCCGGGACACCGTCCGCGCGTGGGTGGACGACAACCTGATGCCGGTCATCAACGACGCCTACATCGGCCGCTACCTCCCCAAGCAGCTCATCCCCGGGATGGCCGAGCTGGGCGTCTTCGGCGCCAACCTCCCCGAGGAGTACGGGTGCGCGGGGCTCGACAACGTCTCGTACGGACTGATCATGCAGGAGCTGGAGCGCGGCGACTCCGGGATCCGCTCCTTCGCCTCGGTGCAGGGGGCGCTCTGCATGTACCCGATCTACGCCTTCGGCTCCGAGGAGCAGAAGCGCGAGTACCTCCCCCGGATGGCCGCGGGCGAGGTCATCGGGTGCTTCGGGCTCACCGAGCCGGACTACGGCTCCAACCCTGGCGGGATGATCACCCGCGCCCAGAAGACCGACGACGGGTGGGTGCTCAACGGAGCCAAGATGTGGATCACCAACGGCTCCACCGCGAACATCGCCATCATCTGGGCCAAGACCGGCGACCTGGACGACACGAAGTCGATCCGCGGCTTCATCGTTTCCACCGACACCCCGGGCTTCACCGCCCGCGACCAGAAGGGGAAGCTCTCCCTCCTGGCCTCCGACACCTCGGAGCTGGTGCTGGAGGAGGTGCGGGTGCCGGAGGCCGCGCTCCTCCCGAACTCAGGCGGGCTGAAGAGCCCCCTGATGTGCCTCACCCAGGCCCGGTACGGGATCGCGTGGGGCGCCATCGGCGCGGCCATGGCGTGCTACGACGAGGCGGTGAGCTACGCCCGCAACCGGGTAATGTTCGGGAAGCCGATCGGCGCCACCCAGATCCAGCAGACCCGCCTGGCCGAGATGCTCACCGGGATCACCAAGGCGCAGCTCCTGGCCTGGCGGCTCGGAAAGCTCAAGGACGAGGGGCGGGTGCGGCCGGAGCAGGTCTCGCTGGCCAAGCGCAACAACGTCAACATGGCGTGCGAGTGTGCCCGGGAGGCGCGCCGGCTCCTGGGCGGCAACGGGATCCTGGTGGAGTACCAGTCCATGCGACACATGGCCAACCTGGAGTCGGTGTACACCTACGAGGGGACGCACGACATCCACGCCCTGATCATCGGGCAGGACATCACCGGGTTCGCGGCCTACTGACCGCCGGGCGGCGTGGGCCGGAGCCCGCGCCGCCGCAGGGCCGCCGGGGTTGCGCAAACGTATGCAGGATGTTACATTATGTGCCTTCGCAGGGAGGGATGAACGGCGGCGGAAACGACGCCGGAGCCCCGCCGTGGGTTGACAGGAAGGGTGCCGGAGGTTAAATTACCCTTCCTGTTCGACGACGCACCGATAGCTCAACTGGCAGAGCAGGGGACTCTTAATCCCAAGGTTGTAGGTTCGATTCCTACTCGGTGCACTCGAAAAGCAGAACTGTGCGCCCGTAGCTCAGCTGGATAGAGCGTCTGACTACGGATCAGAAGGCCGGGAGTTCGAATCTCTCCGGGCGCACCTGGGCGGCGTGGAGCCGGTCACGACTCCCGCCGCTTTCAATCGGCAGATCGCGAACGGCGCGCTCCTGTGGCGGAATTGGTAGACGCGCTGGATTCAGGATCCAGTGGGCGCAAGCCCGTGGAGGTTCGAGTCCTCTCGGGAGCACTGTTCGTGGCTGGTGACGGTTCGGGATGCCCAGGTGCTGAAACTGGTAGACAGGCCAGACTAAGGATCTGGTGCCGGAAACGGCGTGGAGGTTCGAGTCCTCTCCTGGGCACTGCTGTTTGACAACATGGGAGGCGAGTGAGGATCGCGGCACCTTCGGGTGTCGAGGAAAGTCCGAGCTCCGCAGGGCAGGGTGCCGGGTAACTCCCGGGCGTCGCAAGGCGACGGACAGTGCAACAGAGAGCAGACCGCCGATGGCCCCTCGGGGCACAGGCAAGGGTGAAAGGGTGCGGTAAGAGCGCACCGCGCGGCCGGCAACGGTCGTGGCACGGCAAACCCCACCCGGAGCAAGGCCAAGCAGGGACGAGGAGTTGCCCGCTCCGTTCGAGTCCCGGGTAGGCTGCACGAGGCCGCCGGCAACGGCGGTCCCAGAGAAATGATCCTCCTCCGCTACGGCGGGGAACAGAACTCGGCTTACACCGCCTCCCTGGAACTGCGCGCTCGTAGCTCAGCTGGATAGAGCGTTGGCCTCCGGAGCCAAAGGTCACAGGTTCGAATCCTGTCGAGCGCATGAAGGAAATGAAGCCCTCGCCGTAGCCGCGGTGAGGGCTTCGTCGTTCGGCGCTATCTGTACTACCTGACACGCCGGTGCATCCCACCACCCGCCGGAGCGTTTCACCATGTCCGACCAGCCTGCCGATCTCACCGCCGGTGTCGAAGGCCACGACGGGATCTTCGTGCTCCGTGGCGGCGACGCCTGGCGGGGCTGGAACGGCATTCGCTACCGGACCGGCCTCTCCGGCAAGAACGTCGGGGCCAGGCAGCTCTCGATGAACGTCGCCACCATCCCTCCCGGCGGCGTCGCGTACGCCCACATCCACGTGGATTTCGAGGTGATGCTCTACATCCTGGAGGGGCGGGTCCGGCACGAGTACGGACCCGACCTCCAGTACAGCGTGGAGAACACCACGGGAGACTTCATCTTCATCGAGCCCGGGGTGCCGCACGAGGTCCTCAACCTGAGCGACACGGAGCCGGTGGTGGCTGTGGTGGCGAGGTCGGACCCCAGCGAGTGGGAGCACATCATCCCCTACGAGCGGAGCGCCCCGGCCGAGGGGCACCCGCTCGACCAGACGGAGCCGGTCGACGCGCCCGTTTCCGATTCATAAGCCAGGCGGGTTCTCTCCGGGAGCGAATTGCGGATCCCGCCCTCCCGGCTTACCTTCAGCGTCGAGATCCTACCCTGTCCATACCTTCCAACACCTCTCTTTTGGGGCTCGTATGAACCGGATCTTCCTGGCGCTGGTCTTCCTGCTTGCCTCCGTCTCCCTCGCTCCCGCCCAGGAGTCCCCCTCGACCGCGGAGACGCCGGTCGAGCAGTACCTCTACGTCCTTCGTCTCGTTCCCCGCCTTCTGGAGGCGAAGAACTGGACGGCACAGGACAACCAGATCGTCGGACGCCACTTCCAGCGGCTGCAGTCGATGACGGAGCAGGGGACCGTGATCCTCGCCGGGCGGACGCTCAACCCGGATCCCTCCTCCTTCGGCATCGTCATCTTCGAGGCGGCGTCACCCGATGAGGCCCGGCGCATCATGGAGGAGGATCCCGCCGTCAAGGAGGGGATCATGACGAGCGAGCTCTTCCCGTACAGGGTGGCCCTGCAGAGGAAGAACCCCCATCCCTGAGCCCGGGTCCGGCCGGACCTTCACCCGCCCGGTCCGGCCGCCGACTCGATGACCCCGATCAGCTCCCGCAGCGTCGTCTCCCCGCGGTCGCGCGCGTACCAGGCGCGCGCGTCCCGGTAGATCTCCCCCGCGGAGCGCACCCCGGCCCTCTTTTCCCGCAGCACGAACTCCTGCAGCTCCGCCGGACGCGGTCCCCAGCGCCCTACCGGCCTGAACTCCCGGTCTAGGACGACCGCCAGGGGGATGGAGCGGGAGCTCCCCGTGAGGTACAGGTCCATCAGCTCCGGGTTCTCGTCGCGCTTCACGAAGCGCGCCTCCACCCCCTCCGCAGCCTCTGCCAGCCCGGCGATCACCGGGACGGTGTTCGCCGCGTCGCCGCACCAGTCCTCCGTGAGGACCAGGAGCTTCCACTCCCCTCCGATGGTCCGCAACCCCTCCAGCGCCCAGCCGGGGATCCGCACGCGCGCCGTCACCCCCTCCCAGAGCTCCCGGCTGGTCCGCACCTCCTCCGCGAGATACCGATCCCAGGTGAAGCCCCGCTCCCAGTAGCCGCGGTAATCGACATCCGCCATGTGGGCCGCCCTCTGGTGGCAGTGGATGGATCGGCGCCCCGGTCCCGCCCGGTCGTGGCGCCGCCAGCAAGGTACACCTCCCGTCAACCCCCCGGGTGGCAGGCAAGATACTTGCAACCCCCTCCCCCTCAGCATTTCGGAGGACCAGGGAGCCGGCGGGCCATCCACTTCAACCTCACGAACCTCACGGACCATGATCACCAAACAGGATCTGGAGCGGTTGATCGAACGGGCGGACGGTGGACGCCCGGTCCTTTCACTATTCCTCGATATGTCCGTAAACTCGGACAACAAGCGGACCTACAACGTCTTCCTCAACCAGAAGCAGGCACAGTTCGAGGAGCTGGACGGGAGCCAGGCCCCTGCCGTGGCCGAAGCCTTCGATCGCGTGCGCGAGTGGCTGGTGAACGAGTATGACGAGGCGAACCGTGGCGTGGTGATCTACACCGAGCTGGACGGCGACTGGCTGGAGGGGCTCCAGTTCCCCGTCCCGGTCCAGAACCGGGCGGTCCTGGGTTCGCGGCCCGTGATCACCCCGCTGGCGCAGGTGATCGAGAGCTACCACCACCACGGAGTGATCCTCCTGGACCGGGAGCACGTCCGCATCCTGAGCGTGTACCTGGGAACCCTCCTGGACGAGCTGGAGGTGCACGGCGATCCGATCCCCACCCCCTCGGACGTGCAGGCCGGCGGGTACTCCCAGGCCCGTCTCCAGCGTCGCAAGGCCGAGGAGATGCGGCACTTCTTCAAGGAGTTCGCCCAGGAGGTGGAGGCGTTCGTGGCACGGTACCGGCCGCACGACCTGGTGGTCCTGGGGACGGAGGAGAACACGGCGAAGTTCCTGGAGTTCCTTCCCCCTCAGCTCCGGGAGATGGTGGTGTACACGGGACCGGCGTGGGTGGACGACAACTGCAGCGAGATCCTCCAGCGCATCCAGCCTCACCTGGAGGCGCACGAGGAGCAGGAGCGGCTGGAGACGGTGGCGCTCGTGCGCGACCGCGTGGCGCACGACTACCTGGCCACTGCGGGGATCCAGGGGACGCTGATCGCGCTCCAGGAAGGGAAGGTGGACACCCTGGTGATCGCGCGCGATCAGCAGCGCGACGGGGTACGGTGCAAGCAGTGCTCGTTCGTCTTCGCCCGGGAGCTGGACGCCTGCCCGTACTGTGGCTCCGGCACGCTGGAGGAGGTGGATGCGGTGGAGGAGCTGGTGCGGATGGCCGAAGGGCAGGGGGTCTCCATCGCCTTCGCGGAGCCCAACGAGGTCGACGACCTCAAGGGGGTGGGAGCGCTGCTCCGCTACTGAGCCTCCGGTGATGGGGCCGGGCCGGAGTCGATACGAGCCCGGCGGAATCGGAGGCGCGGACCCGCGTCCGCGCCTCCGGTCTGCTCCGGATGGTTATCTGGAACGACGGGTACGAGTTCCGGCCCACCCGCAACTACGGTCTCCATGGAAGCACCTGTACCGGATCCCGCGGCGCGAGAGCACCTGCGCGCCGAGCTGGAGGGGCTCGAAGGGGTGCGCAGGGCCGTCATCGACGGCCCGCCGTTCACGATCTACCTGATCTGCCAGCAGGGCGAGCCTGCCCCCGTCGAGATGCTGGTCCGGCCGGTTCTGGCGCGCCACGGGATCGATCCCGCCGCCGCGGAGGTACAGATCTCCTTCCTCCCTTCGCCGCAGCCGCCGCGCCGCGTCCGCTTCCTCCAGGCGCGTCTGGAGCGCCCGGCGGTGGGACGGGCGGTCGCCACCGTGTCGGTAGAGTGGGAGGGGCAGGTGTTCGAGAGCGAGATCCAGGGGGAGCCGGGGGAGGGAGTGGAGCTGCGCCTGTCCGCCCTCACCACCCTCCGGACCGTGGAGGCGGTGATCCGGGGGGCCATGCGGTTCCGGCTGGTGGGGATCCGTTCCATCCGGGCGTTCGACACCGACCTGGTGGTGGTGCTCCTGCACACGGAGCACAGCGGAGAGCCGCTGGTGGGCGCCGCGGTGGCCCGGGAGAGCCCGCACCACTCGGCGGCGGTGGCCGTTCTGAACGCCACCAACCGGGTGCTCGGAAACTATCTGGTCACCACGGATTGAGGGTCCGGCCCGGGTGAGGCGGGGATGGCGCAACCACCCGCCGACTAAACAACGCCGCCGCACGGTATTCCCGTGCGGCGGCGCGAACTTTCTGTCGGGCAGGTGATCTTATCTGCGCTTCCCCAGCACCAGGTAGGAGTAGCCGTTGTTCGGGTCGATCCCCGCCCTCACCAGCTGGTCCACCTTCGAGGGGCCGCGGTTGTAGGCCAGCAGGGCCAGGTGGATGTCGCCTTCGTACCTGACGATCAGGCTGCGCAGGAAGCGGAATCCCAGGCGCAGGTTGGTGTCCCGGTCGAACATCTGCCGGCGCGTGATCCCGGGCTTCAGGAGGCGCGCCGTCTCGGGCATGAGCTGCGTGTACCCTACCGCTCCCATGGGGCTCACCGCCCGCTGGTTGAACTGGCTCTCCACCCTCACCAGCTCGAAGGCCAGCTTCGGATCGATCCGCTCCGCCAGCGCGATCTCCTCGATCGAGGCGGCCAGGTCGGCCCCGATCCCGTACCTGGAGGAGTGGCGGAAGATCCTGTCCATCCGCTCGATCTGCAACTGCTGCAGGTCGAGCTTCCCCTCCAGCGATTCCAGGCGCGCACTCCCGGTCAGGAACCGCTGCTGCCACTCGGCGGCCCAACCGTCGGAATCGACGGAGCGGACCCCCAGCTGGAAGGCCACGTAGAAGAGAAGGATCCCCAGGAGCGTGCCGCGGACTGCCGGCCAGAAATCGGACCGGGGTTGTTTACGGGCAGCGACGTCCGCCTGCAGCTTCAGGAGAAGGGACTGCATACGGCCTCCGGGTAAAGGTTGTTCCCCGCGCCCCCACCCTCGCAAGCCACGTGCCCGGGTTTGCTACCCCGCCTCCCACCTCCCCGTCCGGCCCCCCTCCTTGCGCAGCAGGCGGATCCCCTCGATCCGCATCCCGCGGTCCAGCGCCTTGCACATGTCGTACACAGTCAGCAGCGCCACCGACACCGCGGTGAGCGCCTCCATCTCCACCCCCGTCTTCCCGTCCACGCGCGCCGTGGCGCGGGCGCACACCCCCGGGAGGGCCCCGTCCACCTCCAGCTCCACCTCCACCGAGGTGAGGGGGAGGGGGTGGCAGAGGGGGATCAGCTCCGCCGTCCGCTTCGCGCCGGTAATGCCGGCAATTTGCGCCACTACGAGCACATTGCCCTTCGCCGTGGCTCCCTCGGCGATGGCCCGCGCCGTCTCCGCGGAGGTGACGATCCGTCCCTCGGCCACGGCCACGCGGCGGGTGACCTCCTTGTCTCCCACATCGACCATGCGCGGCCGTCCCTCGGCGTCCACATGGGTGAAGACGGGTTCGCTCATCGTCCGGTCACGCGTTGTTCAGCAGGTCGGCGCGCACCCCGCGGAGGAGGTCCGCCAGGATGAGCTGGGGGTTGACGTTTCCCCCCGCCAGGTCGACGGCGGCGTATACCCGCTCCAGCGCCCGCCCCACCCCCAGGGGACGGATGTCGCGCCGGCGCACCACCTGGGACAACATCTCCCCATCCCCGGCGTTGACCAGGTGCTCGGTGGCGCCCGTCGCCGTCGCGAGGAGGTCGCGCAGCCAGAGCGCGAGCGACTCCAGCGTCCCCGAGAACTCGCCGCGTCCTCCCCAGGGAGCCTCGGCGAGGGCCGCCGCGAGCCGCGCCTCCGGAGCCTCCGCGACGGCGGCCAGGAGGAGGGCCCGCCCGGCCTGCCGCTGCCGCTCCAGCGGTCCGGGCTCGCTCCCGGAGGGGAGGAGCCGCAGCGCCTGCCCGATCGCCCCGGCGGAGAGCACGGCGATCCGTTCCGCCTCGCCCGGCGCGAGGCCCTTCCGTTCCACCAGGAACTCCCGTACCTCCGCGACCGGGAGCGGGAGGAGCCTCACCGGGAGGACGCGCGACCGGATGGTGGGGAGGAGGGCGCCCGGGGTGGAGGAGGTCAGGATCAGCGTGGTGTCCGCCGGGGGCTCCTCCAGGAGCTTGAGGAAGGCGTTCGCCGCCTCCTGCGACGACTCCTGCGGGACCATGGCCTCGGCGTCGCCCACCACGAACACCTTGCGCGAGCCCATCGCCGGGCTCTTTCCCGCCACCTCCTGGAGGGTGCGGATGGCGGCCAGGAAGAACGCCGGGGCGCGATCGTACGCGGGGATGTGGAACGGGTTGCTCCGGCGCGCCTGCAGCTCCGCCGCGCGGCTCTCCTCCAGCTTCTCGCGCAGCCTGTCCGGGGCGGCCGCGTCGGGGCGGGGGAGGGGGAAGAACCAGTGCACGTCGGGGTGCTCCAGCCGGTCCACCAGCCGGCAGGGGAGGCACTCACCGCAGGGCTCGGGACCGTTCCTCTCGCACACCAGGAGCTGGGCCAGCCAGAGGCCGAAGCGCTCCTTGCCGATCCCCTCGGGGCCGTGCAGGAGGAGGGAGTGCGGCAGCTCGCCCGCGCGGACGGTCTTCGCGAGCGCGGCGCGCATCGCCCTGTGGCCTTGGAGCGGTACCAGGGGCATTCGTTCTAGGTGCGGGTTCGGGGTTTGGGGCCGCTCCAGAGACCCGCAAACTGCGCGGGTCTCTTCCGCCGGGCTGCGCGAGCCCCGGAAACCGCCCCGGGTCTCCCGCAGCCGGAGGGAGCCACCGGATACTGCCCCGGCGTCTCCCTCCATACAGGATTATAGGGGTACTGCGGGAACGGCGAAACGACGACGACAAAAACCCTCCCCGGCATTTCGGGGAGGGTGGGTAGGCCAAGGGGATGGGGGCCTTACTGTCCCCGCCTCTGCAGCCAGGCCAGCGGGTCCACCGCCTGGCCGCCGGGGGCGCGGATCTGGAACTCGATGTGCGGGCCCTCGGGGGTTCCCGCCCCGCCCACCGTGCCGATCACCTGTCCCCTGGACACCTCGGCGCCGTCCGCCACGCGGATATCGTCCAGGTACAGGTACAGGGAGTAGTAGCCACCCCCGTGGCTCAGCACCACGCTGGGGCCATACCCCTCGAAGGGCTGCGCCAGCGCCACGGTGCCCCCCTCCACCGCGCGTACCGGTGTCCCCTGTGCCGCCTCGATCCCCACCCCGTTCCAGCGGAGCGTCGTCCCGTTGGGGGTGGTGGTCCGGCCGAAGCGGTACAGCACCCGACCCTCCACCGGCCACCCCAGCGAGCCGAGGTCGCTCGTCGACAGGCGTGACTCCGGGCTGCTCCGCGCGGTGGGAGCCGGTGTCCGGGAAGTCGCCCCCGGCGCGCCCGGGTCGTTGCGCGCGGCCACTCGGGCACGCTCGGCCTCGCGGCGCTCCGCCTCGCGGCGGCGGCGCTCCAGGGTGGTGATCAGCGAGGTGAGCCGTCGCTCGTCCCGGGCGAGCTGCGCCACGCGGCGGACCGTGTTCTGCTCCTGCCGGCGGACCATTCCGAGGGTGCGGACCTGCTCCCGCTCCAGCTCCTGCAGCCGGGTGTGCTCGTTCACCCGCTCCCCGCGCAGCGTCTGCACCTCGTTGAGGCTGCGCTTGAGCTGCCGGTCGCGCACTACCAGCTCCTGCTCCAGCTCCTTCACCTCCTCCATCAGCGCCCGGTCGTGCCGGGCCACCAGGTACAGGTACTTGTAGCGGTTCAGGAGCTCGCTGAAGCTCTCCGCGGTGAGGAGAACCTCCACCGCCAGGAGGGGGCCGCGCTTGTAGATGTCGCGGAGGCGACGGTGCAGGAGGGCACGGCGCTCCGCCAGGCGGTCCTGCGTCTGGAGAAGCTCGCGGGTGGTGCTGGCGATCTGCTGCTCCGTCCGGGCGAGCTGGAACTCCAGCTCCCGGATCACCCCGGAGGAAACGGTCACCTGCCTGCGGAGGATGCGTGCTTCCCCGGACAGGTCCCGGACCTGGCTGCGGAGGTTCTTCAGCTCCTCGGAGAGCTGGCGCCGCTCCTGGCGGATCTCCTGCAGCCGCCGCTGGCTCTGGGAGAGGTCCTGGGGGGTGCGCTGCTGCGCCCCGGCTGCCGCGGGGAGAGCAGCCAGCCCGAGGGCGAGCAGGACGGCGGCCAGGCCGGTGCGGCGCATGCCCGCTTCAGACGGCCCGCAGGTGCCGCCGGACGGCGATCCCGCTGGAGATCAGCCCGAACCCCGCCCCTGCAATCACCCCCGCGACCACCCAGGGGAGGGGGAGCCACTCGATGCGGATCAGCACTGCATCCACCAGGCGGAACGCCGTGTACGCCAGCCCGGCGGCGGCCACCCCGCCCAGGAGCCCGGTCGCCACGCCCTCTAGGAGGAAGGGGCGGCGGACGAAGGCGTCCGTGGCTCCCACCAGGCGCATGATGGAGATCTCCTCGCGCCGCGCGAAGACCGCGATCCGCACCGCGGTGGCGATGATGATGGCCGCTACCGCCGCGAAGGCGCCCCCGATAATGGTAGCAGCTCCCCCGGCGATCCGCCGCAGGGAGACGATCTTCCCCAGCCAGTCGCGCCCGAAGCGCACGTCCTCCACGAAGGGATAGGCACGCAGGCTCTTCGCCACCCGCTCCACCGAGGCGGGGTTCCGGGCTCCCGGCTTCAGACGCAGCTCCAGCGAGGCGGGGAGCGGGTTCACCTCCAGGTCCGAGAAGACGTCACGGAACTCCTCCATCTCGTTCACCGCGGTCGCCAGCGCCTCCGTCTTCGACACGTACCGGACCTCCAGCACCTCGGGGAGGAGCCGCATCTCCTCCTGCATCAGGCGAACCTGCTGCTCCGAGGCGTCGTCGCGCAGATAGGCGACCACCTCCACCCGCTCCTCGATCCGCTCGATCGCCCGGCGGATGTTGTGCGCGGTGAGGCCGAACAGACCCACCACGAAGAGGGAGAAGGCCACCGCCACCACCGACAGCAGGGTCAGCAGCGGGGTGCGGCGGAAGGCTGCGGCGGCTTCGCGCAGGGCGTACGGCATCAGACCCGCTCCCTCTCGGCCGTCACCAGCGCGCGGGAGTCGTACACCACCGACCCCTGGCTCAGCTCGATCACCCGGTACTCCGGGTGGGCGCGGACTAGCTCGAGGTCGTGCGTCGCCATCAGCACCGTCATCCCCATGGAGTTGATCTCGCGGAAGAGGTCGAAGATCCCCCGCGCGGCCCAGGCGTCAAGGTTCCCGGTGGGCTCGTCGGCGAGGAGGACTACCGGGTCGTTGGCCAGTGCGCGGGCGATCGCCACCCGCTGCCGCTCCCCCCCCGAGAGCTCGTCGGGGAGGGCGCGCGCCTTGGCCGCCAGCCCCACCTGCGCCAGGAGGCGGTTGACTCGGGGGGGGATCGCGGAGCGCTTCGCCCCGGTGACCTCCAGCGCGAAGGCCACGTTCTCGGCGGCAGACCGGTCCCGCAGGAGCCGGAACTCCTGGAACACCACCCCGAGCTTGCGGCGGAGCAAGGGGATCTCCCGCGGGCGTATCGTCGAAGAGGAGAACCCCGAGACGCGGACCTCGCCCGAGGTCGGCCGCTCCGCCATCTGGACGAGGCGGAGGATGGTGGACTTCCCGGCGCCCGAGTGCCCCGTGAGGAAGGCGAACTCCCCCTTGCGGAGATGGAACGAGACGTCCCGGAGGGCCGCTCCGGAGCGCGGGTAGTCCTTCTGTACAGAGGTGAGCCTGATCACGCGAGAAGACTGCGAGGGAGGGAGCTGTCGGTGTCCGAAGAAGTTATCGAGACCGCGCCCCGCTGTCAAAGTGTCCGGCGAGGCGCGCGGCCAGGAGGATGGCTTCCTTCATGGAGGAGGGGTCGGCGACTCCGCGCCCCGCGATGTCCAGCGCCGTGCCGTGGTCGGGGGAGGTGCGGGGGAAGGGTAGGCCGAGGGTCACGTTGACCCCGCTCCCGAAGGCAGCGGTCTTGAATGCCGCCATCCCCACATCGTGGTAGGGCGCCACCACCGCGTCGAACTCGCCGCGGACGGCGCGGGTGAAGACGGTATCGGCCGGAACCGGGCCGGAGGCGCGGATCCCCGCCTCTCGGAGGGCACGAAGGGCGGGCTCCACGACCGTGGTCTCCTCGTCTCCGAAGAGTCCCCCGTCCGAGGCGTGCGGGTTCACCGCGCAGAGGGCGATCCGCGGCTCCGGGATCCCCCAATGGTCGCGGAGCGCGCGGTGCACCAGCTCCGCCTGCGCCACCAGCACCCCGGGGGTGAGCGCCCGGGGGACGTCGCGAAGGGCGATGTGCGTGGTGGCGAGCACCACGCGAAGAGGGCCGCCGAGCGCGGTGCGCTCGGCAGCCA
>DATAAL010000705.1:0-5488 GCA_036260145.1 Longimicrobiaceae bacterium
AGAAGCGGGACCTCGGCGACCGCGAGCTCCGGGTCCGCGGCGACGGCGCGCAGCACCTGTACGAGGTGTCCCGCCATCCGCTCGACGGTGCCGGCCTCGAACAGGTCGGTCGCGTACTCCAGCGCCGCCGAGAACCCTCCCCCGCTCCGCTCCCAGGTGAGGAGGGTGAGGTCCAGGGCCGCCGCGCCCCCGTCCAGCGGCTCGGGGAACAGGGTCGCGCCAGGAATCTCCACCGGCTCCAGCGGCGTGCCCTGCGGCGCCAGCATCACCTGGAAGAGCGGGTTCCGGCTCAGGTCGCGCCCGGGGTGCAGCTCCTCCACCAGCCGCTCGAAGGGCAGGTCCCGGCGCCGGAAGGCCTCCAGCGCCGCCGCGCGCGCCCGGGCCAGCAGCGCGCGGAACCCCTCCTCCGGCGCCACCTCCACCCGCAGCACCACGGTGTCGACGAACATCCCCACGAGCCCGGCCAGCTCGGGCCGGTGGCGGCTGGAGACCGTGGTCCCCACCGCCACGTCGCTCTCGCCGCTGTAGCGGGCGAGGAGGAGGTCCCAGGCGGCCAGCAGCGCCATGAAGAGCGTCGCCCCCTCCGCCCGGGCGAGCGCGCGCACCCCCTCCATCGCCTCCGTGGGGACCTCGAAGCGGTACGTCGCTCCCCGGAAGCTCTGCGCCGCCGGGCGCGGGCGGTCCGTGGGGAGCGGGAGCGGCGTCACCCCCCGCAGGCGCTCCCGCCAGTAGGCGAGCTGCGCCTCCAGGGCCTCGCCGCGTAGCTGCTCGCGCTGCCGCCGCGCCCAGTCGCCGTACTGCGCCGGGAGGGGCGGCAGCGGGGATTCCCGCCCCGCGAGGAGCGCCGGGTACAGGGCGGCCACCTCGCGCAGCAGGACCCCCACGGACCAGCCGTCGCTCACCGTGTGGTGCATCACCACGGCGAGCAGGTGGCCGTCGTCCGCGAGGCGCAGCAGGCGGGTGCGGAGCAGCGGGCCCGCGGCGAGGTCGAAGGGGGCGCCGGCCTCGGCCTCCGCCATCCGCCGCGCCGCCGCCTCGCGCTCCTCCGCCGGAAGGCCGGACACGTCGTCCACGGCGAGCGCCCACTCCCCCGCGGGGCGGACCACCTGCACGGGGCGTCCGCCCACGCTGGCGAAGACGGTGCGCAGCGACTCGTGGCGCCGCATGACCTCTCCCAGGGCGCGACCCAGCGCGTCCGCGTCCAGCGCGCCGGAGACCCGCAGCGCCAGCGAGACGTTGTACGCCGCGCTCCCCGGCTGCAGGCGGTCCAGGAACCAGAGCCGCTCCTGCGCGAACGACAGCGGTGCGTGTCCACGCACCGGCTCTGTGGGCACGACAGGCTCCGCCAGGAACACCTCCTGGAGGAGCTCCGCGGCCAGCCGGTCGATGGGGGTGTCGTCCAGCAGGGAGGAGACCGGCACCTGCGTGCCCAGGCTCGCGTCGAGGGCGCCCTTCAGCTCCATGGCGCGGAGCGAATCCAGCCCCAGCGCCACCAGCGGCTGCGCCCGGTCCACGCAGGCGGGATCCACCCCCAGCACCTGCGCCGCCCGCTCCACCAGCAGCTCCTCCAGCAGCGCCTGCCGCTCCCCCGCCCCCGCCGCCTCCAGCGCTTCGCGGGTGAGCTCCGCCCGGACCGGACGCGGCGCCTCCATCCCCGTCTCCTCCCGCACGCTCACTCCCACCAGCGGGAGCTCCCCGGCCAGGAAGGCGGCCCTGCAGGCCCGCCGCTGGACCTTGCCGCTGGTGGTCTTCGGCACGCCGCCGGGGCGCGCCACCGCCACCGCGTGCACCTGCACCCCGTGCTCCGCCGCCACGGCGCGGCGGATCGCGGTCGCGATCTCCTCCACGTCCACCGTGGCTGCCTGGCGCGACACCTCCTGCACCACCACCAGCCGCTCCTCCCCACCGTCGTCCACGCTGAACGCGGCGCCGCTCCCCGCGCGCAGCCCCTCGTGACTGCGCAGCGCCGTCTGCTCGATGTCCTGCGGGTAGTGGTTGCGCCCGCGGATGACGATCAGGTCCTTGAGCCGCCCCGTGATGAACAGCTCCCCCCCCTCCAGGAACCCCAGGTCGCCGGTGCGCAGGAAGGGCCCCTCCCCGGTCGCTGCCTCGTAGGCGCCGAAGGTCTCAGCGGTCTCCCGGGGGCGACCCCAGTACCCGCGCGCCACGCTCGCCCCGGAGACCCAAACCTCGCCCACGCGGTCGGGCCCGCACTCGCGCAGCGTCATCGGGTCCACGATCAGCACCCGCTGCGACGGCGAGCTCCGCCCGCTCCCCACCAGCCGGTACCGACCCTCCGGGTCCGCCTCCTGCACCACGCCCGCCCCCAGCGCCTCCGGGTCCACCGCGCGCACCACGGGCGGCTCCGCCAGCCGGCTCCCGGTCACCATGAGTGTCGCCTCGGCCAGCCCGTAGCACGGGTAGAACGCCTCCGCACGGAACCCGCAGGGGGCGAACGCCTCCGTGAAGGCCCGCAGCGTCTCGTGCCGCACCGGCTCGGCCCCGTTGAACGCCAGCTCCCACGCGCTCAGGTCCAGCGCCGCGCGCTCCTCCGCACCGATCGCGTGCACGCACAGCTCGTAGGCGAAGTTCGGCCCCCCGCTGCTCGTGGCCCGGTAGCGCGAGACCGCCTCCAGCCAGCGCGCCGGCCGCTGGATGAAGGCCACGGGAGAGAAGAGCGCCGCCCAGTATCCGGTGAAGAGCGGCTGGAGGATGCCGCCGATGAGCCCCATGTCGTGGTACGGCGGGAGCCAGATGACGGATCGGGTCGCGGGCGTGTAGCCGGCCAGCTCCTCGATGACGGCGAAGTTGTGCAGCAGGTTGCCGTGCGAGACCATCACCCCCTTGGGCGCGGCCGTCGAGCCCGAGGTGTACTGGAGGAAGGCCAGTGTGTCGCCGCTCGCCTCGGGGTCCCGCCACCCGTCTGCCTCTTCCAGGGGGACGTCCTCCGTCGCTATCCAGCGCAGGGCGGCCAGCTCGGGGGTGTAGGAGCAGAGACTGTCCGCCTCGCCGAGCAACTCGCCGGTGGTCAGCGCCAGGGAGGGCTGGCAGTCGGCGACGATGCTCTGCAGGCGGGCGTCCATGCGGTTGCGGCGCGGTGGGTAGGCGGGCACCGCGATGACGCCGGCGTAGAAGCAGCCGAAGAGGGCGACGATGTACTCCAGGCCGGGCGGGTAGAGCAGGAGCGCGCGCTCGCCGCGGGCGCTGATCGCCTGAAGACGGGCGGCGACGGCCCGGGCGCGCCGGTCGAGCTCGCCATACGTGGCGTGACCCTCCTCCACCTCCCCGTTCAGCAGGAAGGTGTAGGCGCACCTGGCCGGGTCATCGTCCGCTCGGGCGCGGAGCAGCTCTACCAGTGAGGACACGCGGTGTGGATTCGGCATCGGGTCGGCCAGGTATTGCGAGAGTGGCTTGCGGGCGCGAGCGCGGGTTCCTTCGCGGAAGGGGACCTCGGGCGCCGCGAGGGAGAAGCCTCGCGTGGGCACCACCGTCCCGACCGCGACGGTCAGGGAATCACGCGCGGACCCCGCCGGTGCTCTCCGTCGGACGATCGGCCGCGAAGTCGTGCAGCGGCGCGGCACAGGGCCCCGCTATTGCGAACGCTGTCTTATTATATGTGCCACATAAGCTTAACTCGTCGGGCTCACCCGTTCAAGTCGTGTCCCCTCGCAGCGTCCGTGAGCTACGAGGCCGAGGCCCATGGGAACCTCATGGAGAGGGAGCCGTCAGGTCTGGCCAATCACCATTTCTTCGTTTGACGCCAGATTAACGCGGCTTGTAGTCCTCATAGGTCGGTGCCATATTCAATCTGTCTAGACTGGACAGATCCGTGTACCTTGAAGAACGGAGGCGCCGATGCAGACATGGAAGCTGGAGGACGCCAAGAACCGGTTCAGCGAAGTGGTGCGGCTCGCCCTCTCCCACGAGCCGCAGCGTGTCACCCGCAACGGCCGGGATGCCGTCGTGGTCATCAGCGCAGATGATTACGAGCGCCTGATCGCGCCGGGGGACCTGGTCGATTTCCTCCGGCACTCTCCACTCGCGGAAGCGCTGTCCAGCGGCGATCTCGACCTCGACCGTCCCCGCGACCTGGGGCGTGACGTCTCCTTCTAGCTGGTTGCCCCGTGCGTTACCTTCTCGACACGAATGTGCTCACCGAACCGGCGAAGCCTCACCCGGATCCGAACGTCGTAGCCTGGCTCCAGGCGCAGTCACCGCTGGACCTCGCCGTGAGCGTCCTCACGTTTGGAGAGGTCCAGAAAGGTGTCTCGCTTCTCCCGGCGGGCACTCGGCGAGATGCTCTCGAGACCTGGCTTCGCACCGACCTCCCCCGGCAATTCACAGGACGTCTGCTCCCAGTGGATGGCTCTGTGGCGCTGGAGTGGGGCCGACTTGCCGCGGAAGGTCGGAAGGCGGGGCGAGAGCTACCGGTGGTCGATGGCCTCCTCCTGGCGACGTGCGCAGCCCATGGGCTCACTTTGGTGACCCGGAACGAGCGCGACTGCGGGGATCGAGGCGTGCCGATCCTGAACCCCTGGCTCGACTGACGGGCTGCACTGGAGCGCCCATCGGGCTGTCACCGCGCTTTTCACTTGCGCTCTGCGAGTGCCGCCCCGATCTCTTCCCGCACCCCGGCGTCCTCCTCCACCTTCGCCCTGCCCCGTAGCGCCTGCAGCGCCCCCTCCGTCCCGATCCGCCCCAGCGCCCACGCCGCGTGCCCCCGCACCAGCGGCTCCTTGTCGTTCAGCGCCACGGCAAGCACCGGCACCGCCTCCGGCGAGCCCCAGTTGCCCAGCGCCACCGCCACGTTGCGCAGCAGCCCCCGCCGCTTGGTCCGCTTCACCGCCGAGCTCTTGAAGCGCCGCGAGAACTCCTCCTGCGTCATCGCCATCAGCTCGACCAGCTCCGCCCCGTGCACCCCCGCGCGGGAGGAACGCCGCCTCGCCCGTGGGCTCCGCGAACCGGTTCCACGGGCACACCTCCTGGGACGATTTGCCCACTTCCGCGTTTCCTCATTCCTCTGGCGACGGGGCGCAGAACCGTCCGTAGCCACATGAGCTAAGCGACTTGGATGCGGCCCCGCCCGGGGGCGCTGAGCGGACGACGTCACGGCGGAGGGCACCGCGGATCAAGGGGTCGAAGTTCCACCAGTCGCGGTGCCACGCACGCGCTCAGCGTCTCGACGCGGCGGCTGGCCGAACAGCCGCGCGTATTCGCGGCTGAACTGCGATGCACTGGCGTACCCCACGTCGTATGCGACCGTCTCCGCGCTCGGGGCTCCCGACAGCAGGAGGCGACGAGCCTCCTGTAGCCGCAGGTGCTTCTGGTACTGGAGCGGGCTCATGGCCGTCACTGCCTTGAAGTGCTGGTGCAGCGCTGAAGGACTCATGTGGGCCTGCTTGGCGAGCGCCCCGACCTGCAGCGGCTCCGCGAAGTGCTCCTTGATCCAAGCGATCGCCCCCGAGACGCGCCGCAGGCGACCGTGTCC
>DATAAL010000706.1:0-17792 GCA_036260145.1 Longimicrobiaceae bacterium
GGCGCGTGGTCCGCTACCTGAAGCGCTGGAAGGACGTCCGGTTCAGCTCGCGCGGGAACGCGGCTCCCCCGGGGATCGCGCTCACCGTCGCCGCGCACCGGCACTTCATGGCCGAGTTCTTCCGCGACGGCAGACCGAACGACGTCGAAGCCCTCATCGGCGTCGTGAGCGGGATCATCGACAGCTTTGCGGTCAGAGGGCTTGCCTGGTTCCTGCTGGGGGGCCCCAGCCACAAGGTACGAATCGAGCTGCCGGTCGAGCCCTTCTCGAACCTCTGCGAGCGTATGACCCCGCGCCACATGCAACGCTTCTACGATGAGCTCGTGTGGCTGCTCGAAACGCTCCAGGCCGTGCGAAAAGGTCGCAGCGAGGCGAAGGCCTGCGAGCGGCTGCAGAAGGTGTTCGGGGCGGACTTCCCGCTGCCCGCCGACTGAAGCTCTGACCCGAGCCGCTCCATGCGTGAACGTGGCGGCCCGACCACGCAGTCGGGCATCCTGTACCAGAACTCCGTCGCCGCCCTCTACCTCGGGCGGCTGTGCGACGAGACCGCCCGGCCGGACAGTGACCGGGTCGTGCGCGTACGCGTCGAGGCGCCGGAGGACGTGGACGACATCGTCGTATACTACGCGGACGAACACGTAGTGTACGTCCAGGCGAAGGAGAACATCCGCGAGAACCACACCGCCTGGCGCGGCGCCTGGAGGGACTTCGCGGCCCAGTACGCGGCAGGGCACTTCGTCCGGGGCCGGGACATCCTCCGGCTGCACATCGGCGAGCCTCACGAGGAACACCTCGAGCTCCAGAGCCTGTGCGATCGGGCCCGCACGAGCGAGGGGCCGGGCGAGTGGCGGGACCGGCTGACCGCGGTCCAGCAACGCCTGGTCTCCCGGGTGGAGACCCTCCTCGGGCCCGATCTGCCAGGCGAGGAGGATGCGCTGCGTAGCTTCTTCGCGCACGTCGAGGTGGAGATCTGGCCCTTGCTGCAGGTCGAGCGGGACCTGGTGCGGACCTTCATGCCCGCGACGAACCAGCTGCCAATCGTGTTGTTCCGCCTGCTGCGGGACCGGGTCGGGGGCGAGGCTCGCCGTCGCGGGAGCTTCGAAGCACGGGCCCTCAGGGAATCGTTGGACCGCGAAGGCGGGGTCGAGTTCCGGGTTCCCCCCGACACCGATTTGCTTCGGGCTGCCGTTCAGGCGGCCGGGGCGCTCCTCCGCCAGCACAAACATACCCTGGGCCATACGGGGATCCACCTGCGTCGCGCCGCGGCGGACGATCTGGCGTCGTGGGCGCTGGAGCCGGTTGGCGAGCACCCCGTCGCCATGCTCCTCGACCAGGCGGGTACGGGCAAGACCGTGGTGGTTCGGGATGTCCTGGCGCTGCTGGAGGAACGTGGGGCGACCGTTCTGGCGATCAAGGCGGACCAGCAACTCTCCGGTGTCCTGAGCCCGGAGGAGCTCCAGGAGCGGCTGGGGCTGCCCGAGCCCGTGGAGCGGGTCTGCGGGCGCCTGGCCGCCCTGGGGCGGGTGGTTGTGATCGTCGACCAGATCGACGCCCTGTCCCTGTCGCTGGCCCGCGACCAGCGTACCCTGGACGTGGTGCTCGACCTCGTGGCCCGGCTCCGCATGATCCCGGGTGTGAGCATCGTCCTCTCCTGCCGCACGTTCGACCGGAAGACCGATCCCCGGCTGCATCGGATCGAGGTAGGACGCGAGTTCCGGCTCGCGCTGCTCGACGAGGCGGAGGTCTCCGGAGTCGTCGGGTCGCTCGGGATCGCCTGGGAGACTTTGACACTGGCGACGCGCGAGCTGCTCAGGACGCCGCTCCATCTCGACCTGTTCGCCACGCTGGTCCAGGCGATGGATGGTGTGCCGGCGCGGCTGCAGGGGATCGGCTCCCTGCAGCAGCTGTACGGCGTGCTGTGGGAGGAAGTGGTATTGCGGCCGGACGCCACGGGGCCGCCCGCCGAGCGTGAGAGAGTGCTGCGGCTGGTCACCGACCGCATGGCCCGGCAGCAGCGCACGAGCGTGCCTCGCTCCACGCTCCATGGCGCCGAGGCTGCCGGACTGGAGCGGGCGGTGGATCGCCTCGCGAGCGCCGGGATCCTGGTCGGTAGCCCGACGGAGTGGACGTTCCTGCACCAGACCTTCTTCGATTACTGCTACGCCCGGTTCTTCGTGGAGGACGGCGCGCCCCTCGCGAGGACGGTGCTCGCCTCCGACCAGGGTCTGTTCGCCCGGTCGCAGCTGATGCAGGTACTGATGTTCCTGAGGGGGAGCGGCGACCCGGCGTACCTCCGCGAGCTGGGGAGCCTGCTCGGAGCGGACCGGCTCCGCCTCCACCTTCGAGACCTCCTGCTCCGCTGGTTCGGGGCTCTACCGGACCCTTCGGACGGCGAGTGGCTGCTCGCGCGGCGTCTCCTTGCCGACCCCGCTGCATGCCCGCGGGTGCTGGGCGCGATGGGAGGCAACCCGGGGTGGTTCGCGCGCCTGCGCGGTGGACTCCTGGGCGAGCTGCTCGCGGGGGATCCCACCTTCGTGGGCGATGTCGTCGTTCCCTACCTGGCCTCGCTGGTCAACGTCGCCCAGCCGGAGATCGCAGAGATCGTTGAACCGTGGTTGGAGCGGGAGTGGCCGTGGCCGGAGAGATTCCGCTTCGTCCTGCTGCGCGTCAGCGTATGGGAGCCGGCCGGGATCGGGCTCCATGAACGCTGGCTCCGGTCTCTGCGGCTGGAGGAGATGCGGGGGCTGTACGAGATCGACGACATCGCAAGGGCGGATCCTGCTGCCGGTGCTCGTCTCGTTCGCACGGTCCTGGACCGGGTGCTGGATGAATTCCTGGCCAGAGAGCCGGAAGAGCGGTGGTCCTGGCGATACGGCCTGCCCCGAGACCTGGAGGTGCTCAACGGCAGCGGTACCGCGCAGGCGATCGACATCCTCAGCAAGGCGGCTCCAGCGGTGTTCCTGGAGCAGCTCGTTCCCTGGCTGGAGCGAGCCATGGCGAGCGCGGGCGAACCGGTCGCCGATCTGGTTGCTGACCACCACGCGAGCGACCCGCTTTCGTCGGGCTGGCACGATACGGTCGGGGTGGTACACCACCAGCTCATGCGCGGGCTCGTCCGGGCGCTCGCGGAGGTGGCGCAGGCCGAGCCCACACGCTTCCAGGCGCTGTCCGAGCGACTGGCCGCCTCCCCTTACATGACGCCTCAGCGTCTTCTGGCCAACGCGTACTGCGAGGTTGCCCCCAAGCTCGCCCAGGAAGCGGTGCGCTTTCTCGTCACGGATCCCCGGCGTCTGGATCTGGGTGAGAACGAGGCGTTCGAGACGCGCAAGCTGATCGAGGCCATCGCTCCCCATCTCCCGGACGGAGCACTCCAGGAGCTGGAGGAGGTCGTGCTCTCGCAGACCGGGAAGATCCGGAGCTTCTACGGGGGCGGGCACGCACTTCGCTGGCGGGGGGCGGACCAGTTGAACCTGCTGCGCAGCTTTCCTCGGGCTCAGCTCTCCGAGCGGGGGCTCCGGATCCTTGGCGAACTCGAGCGCAAGTTTCCGGGACTGGTAGCCAGCGACAGGCCGGGGACAATGCGAGGTGGCTGGGTCGGTCCTCCGATCGGCCAGCCCGCCATCGAGAAGATGTCCGACAACGCCTGGCTGGGCGCCATGGCCAAGTACGCCCACGGCGTGGAGCACCGGGATCACCTGCGCGGCGGCGCCCCGCAGCTGGCCCGTGTGCTGATCGAGCAGGTGAAGGCCAACCCCCAGCGTTTCTTCGCGCTCGCCCAGAGGACGCCCCACGACCTCGACAACGAGTACGCGGAGGCGTTCATCCAGGGCCTGGCGGAATCGGACTGTCCACCGGAGTGGGTGTTCGCGCTGGTGCGTCGCTTTGCGGATCGGGAAGGGAGGGAGCTCCGCCGGATCACGGCGCTGTCGCTGGAGCGCACCGTCCCCCGAGCGGGTGGGCTGCCGCCGGACCTCCTGGAGCTGCTCGGTGGATGGATCCGGCAGCCGCCTGGCGAAGACGAGCTAGGCCGGTTCGCGCAGGAGCAGGACCTCCACACCGCGTTCATCAACACGGTGCGAGGTGGCGCGCTGGAAACGGTGATGCGAGGGCTCGCGGCGGACGGAGGCGAGGCGGCGCTGGATGCCCGATGGGGATGGGTCGAGTTCGCGGCAGACGACCCGTCGGTGGTTCTACGCTCCGGCGCGATCCTGGAGCTGGTCTATCTCATCCAGGAGGACCAGGACCGGGCCATCGACCTGTTCGAGCGCCTCGTGGAGGGCTTCCCCGCGCTTCGGGAGTCCAGCTCGTTCCATGAGTTCCTTTACTGGGCGGCCTTCGGCCGCTTTGCCCGGCTCGGTCGGTACGTGGAGGAGGTGATGAACACGGCCAGTCAGGAGAGCCGCCAGCGCGGGGCGGAGCTCGCCGTGCTCGCGCAGATCTCTCCGCGTGGGCTGGAGAGCGACGAGGCCCGCGAGATCGCCCTGCGTCTGGCTGAGCAGGCCGTCACCGGCGCCGCTGAATGGAGGCGGGGTGCCGCCCGCATCTACGCGCACAACATCGCTGATGGGCCCACGGATCTGTGCGTGGCGGGACTGAGGCGCCTGCTTGACGACGACGAAGAGGAAGTCCGTCGGGAGGTAGCGTGGATGGTTCACCACCTTCGAGGGGAGCATCTCGCGGGGCTCCGCGACTTCCTGCTCGAGCTCGCCGGCTCCCGATCCGCGATGACGCATCTCCACGACCTGGCGGAGTACCTCTGGGAGCATGGCCCGATCTATCCGCTCTGGGCCCTTTCGATGGTGGATGCCATCCTGGACAACCGGCACAGCGAAGAAGGCCGCGGTGGTTACGGCGGGGGTGAGGAGCTTGTTCGCCTCGTGCTCCGGATCTACAACGACCCCATGGCGGACGAGGCTCTGCGGGACCGGGTGATGGACACGTTCGACCACCTGATGGATCGCTTCGCATACCATGCCTGGACCGCACTCGATGAGTGGGACCGGAGGTAGGTGGATCTGGCTCACCCAGATCCACGGCGATCAGGCGAGCCGGAACGCATCCAGAAGCGCCCTTAGCGAGACGTTGCGGAGTCAGCCACGCTGCGCACGTTCTTTACTCCGTACTCGCTTCCTGTCTGGCCCCGGCCTGTTGCGGCACTGAAGCACCCGACCAGAGCGCACGAAAACCACCTCGGCGGTGTGCTTGTCAGGGTCGGGCAAGCGGTCCTCCCGACTCTTGCCCCCGAGAGCAGATTGGCGCAAATTGTGTCCAAATTCATGCGCCCCAGCATCTGGAGCTTGCCGTGAGCAGTCTCTCCCGCTTCTGGCCCGCCTATGTAGTTGCCTGGCTGCTCTACTTTTCCGCCTACGTCGTCACCTTCCTGTTCGATAGGCGCTCGAGCGCAGGTTCAGCAGTCGTTTCGGCTCTCATCAATGTGATTCCCGCCGCGGTGCTGGGCATCGCCGGCGTTTGGACGGCTCAGCGTTTCTCTTGGAGGCTCCGGCATCGCGTTCGCTTTTTTGTCCTGCATACCCTCTTCGCGGTTCTGTACACCCTCTCCTGGTACCTCGCTCTTGTAGCAGGGCTCACGATTCGGAATAGGATCGAACGAGGCGAATGGATTCCGGTGATCTTCAGCGGCCCCGCCCTGACCTGGCAGCTCCTCCAGGGAGTGCTCCTCTATTGCGTCGTGGCGGGAGTCACGCAGGCCGTACGGGCCGGAGCGGAGCTGCGGGAGCAGGAGGCGCGAATCGTACGTGCAGAGTTACGCGCCGCCCGGGCGGAGGCGCTGCGTACCACCGCTGAGCTGAATGCGCTCCGTGCCCGTCTGAACCCCCATTTCCTCTTCAACACGCTACACTCGGTTAATGCGCTGGTTCGGCAGAATACTTCGGCCGCCGAAGAGGCTCTGGCCCGATTCGCGGGGATGCTGCGGTACGTTCTGAACGCCCAGCACGATGGAGCGGACGACGTGCCGCTCGAAGCTGAGTGGAAGTTCGTTCAGGACTATCTCGCCCTGGAGCAGATCCGGCTGGGCCCGCGCCTCCGACTCGTCACGGAGATGGACCCGGAGACCCTGGACTGTTCCGTTCCGGCCTTTACGCTCCAGCCGCTGGTCGAGAATGCGATCAAGCACGCAATCGCGCCCTTCGTGCAGGGGGGGACCCTCTGGATCGAATCCCGCTTTGATGGGAGCCACCTCTGTCTGCACGTCCGGGATGACGGACCAGGAACGGTGGGAGATGCCCTGGCGGCGTCGGCGGGAGTAGGGTTGCGCGTCGTCCGGCAGCGCTTGGACGTGCGCTATGGGGGACGGGCGTCGGTGCAGATCGAAACGGCGCCCGGTCGGGGTTTCGGTGTGACTGCCCGGATCCCGCTCGATTCGCACCTGGTCCTGGAGGGTGGGGAGCAATGGCAATTCGCGCGCTGATCGTGGAGGATGAGCCGCTCGCCCGGCAGACACTCCGGGAGTTCTCCAGGGAGCTGTCGTGGATCGAGGTGATCGGCGAGGCCGAGGACGGCCGCTCTGCCGTGCAGATGATCGACAGCCTCCAGCCGGACCTGGTGTTTCTGGACATCCAGATGCCGGAGCTATCCGGTCTGCAGGTGGTGGAGAAGATCCAGCACGAGCCCGCGATCATCTTCACCACTGCGTTTGACCGCCATGCAGTGTCCGCCTTCGAACTGGAGGCGCTGGATTATCTGCTCAAGCCCTTCGGGAGGGAGCGCTTCCGGATCGCTGCGGAACGCGCCCGGCAGCGTCTCGGGCAGAGCGTGGACGTTCCGTCTCTGCGAGAGCGCCTGTCGGAAGCAGAAGCGAAGCGCTCCTCTCCTCTTTCGCGCATCTTCGTCCGGCATGGGAGCGGGATCGTCCCGATACAGATAGCCGAGGTCACCCGCTTCGAAGCGAGCGGCGACTATGTGCGCGTGTTCGTCGGTGGAAACAATTACCTGATCGAGATCTCGCTCTCGGACCTGGAGCACCGGCTCGATCCTGTCCGGTTCCGGCGGGTTCACCGTTCGCACGTGGTCAACATCGAGCATGTCGCCTCGATGCGGCCGTACGACTCGCGGCGCCTGCTCATCCGGATGCGGGACGGCTCGGAGGTGGTGGCGAGTCGATCGGGGTCCCAACAACTCCGCGACCTGATCTTCTGATCGCGGCACCCACCCGCCGCGCCGTTCACCGCCTCTCCTGCCCGAACATCACCCCGAATTGCCTGCCCGCCGAGCGAGCATTGTACGCGCCGGAGGTGCCAAATACTTTCGAACTGCAGGTGGATTTCGTCCTCGTCGCCGTGGTGTGACCCGGGTGCCACGACTCTCGCATACCCCCGCAGTTGAGGGAAGCATGACCCGACATACCCTTGAAACCATCCTGGGCAGGCGTTCGGCGACAGAGTGGGCACGGGCGAGATACCCCCGTATCCCTTTGATGGCGCTGCTAGTGGCGGGATGGACCATGGCCGTGCCGTTGCAGGGCCAGGGGGCGGCCACGGATTCCACGAGCACCGTCGTCCCGACGCTGCACACCGCCGCCGCCGGGGGTGTCTTACGGATCGACGGACGCCTGGACGAGGAGGCATGGGGCCGGCCTCCGGCGGCGTCGGACTTCGTTCAGCGCCGCCCGGACCCGGGAGCACCAGCGACCACACGCACCGAGGTCAGGATCCTCCTGGGGGAGGGTGTCCTGTACGTAGGTGCCCGGCTGTACGACAGCCCTGACTCCGTCGCGGCTCAGCTCGCCCGCAGGGACGCCAGCGGGATCTATTCCGACTGGTTTACAGTGATGCTGGACAGCGACAACGACAAACGCTCGGCGTACTACTTCTCGATAAATCCCCGCGGAGTGCGGAGAGACGGACTCACCTCGGAATCGGGCAGGACCGACCTGAGCTGGGATCCAGTCTGGGAGGCGTCCGCCCGGAGCGACTCCCTCGGGTGGACAGCCGAGCTGAGCATCCCTCTCTCCCAGATCCGCTTCAGCCCCGAGCAGCTCGCCTGGGGTGTGAACTTCGGACGGGAGGTGGCCCGGCGCGATGAGCTGGCCTTCTGGGCCGCGCTTCCGCCGAACCAGCCGGGGTACGTCTCGCGATTCGGTCAGCTGTCCGGGGTGGTCGGACTCCGCTCTCCCGGGCGCCTGGAGGTGGAGCCGTACTCCGTGATGCGACTGACGCGTGCCCCGGGTGATCGCAACGATCCCTTCTACTCCGCCAACGACCTGGTCACCTCCATGGGGATGGACCTGCGGTACCGGGTCAGCGACAATCTCACCCTTACGGGGACCGCCAATCCCGACTTCGGGCAGGTGGAGGCCGATCCCGCGGTGGTGAACCTGACGGCCTTCGAGAGCTTCTTTCCGGAAAAGCGCCCGTTCTTCGTGCAAGGGGCGGACATCTTCGATTTCAGGATCGGCTCGGAGTTCGACGATGAACGGCTCTTCTATTCGCGACGGATCGGGCGCTCTCCCAGCGGTTCTCCGCCGCGTGACGCCCTGTTCCGGGACATTCCCGATGCCACCACGATCCTGGGCGCGGCCAAGCTCTCCGGAAAAACGGCCCGAGGCTGGTCGGTCGGCGTGCTGGAGGCGCTGACGGCATCGGAGCACGCGTATTACGCCACCTCCGGAGGGGAGGAAAGGCGCCTTCGCGTGGAGCCGCTCACCAACTACGCGGCCGCACGGGTGATCAAGGACTTCCGCGCCGGGAGGAGCGCCCTCGGCACGATCTTCACCGCGACCAACCGGCAGCTCCCACACGACCAGAGCCTGGATTTCCTCCGTTCCGCCGCGTATGCAGGCGGCTTCGACGGGCGCCACCGCTTTGGCAAAGGGAACTACGAGATCACCGGCTGGATGGTGGGAAGCCGCATCGAGGGGAGCACGCAAGCCATCCAGTCCGTGCAGCTGAACTCCGTACACTATTTCAACCGTCCGGATGCGGACCACCTGGAGCTCGATCCCGGGCGCACCTCCCTGGCCGGGTACGCCGGCGACGCACAGATCGCCAAGATCGGGGGAAACCTCACCTGGAAGCTCCGGGGGAATACCCGCTCCCCGGGATTCGAGATCAACGACCTGGGCTACGAGCGCCAGGCAGATCGGATCACCCAGGCGGGAGAGATCAAGTACTCGCGATACCGTCCCGGGCCCATCTTCCGCTACTGGAACCTGGCGCTCAACCAGGGGCTCGGATGGACCCACGGAGGCGAGCGGGTCGAATCGTTCGCGAACCTGAACAGCGCCTTCCAGCTCAAGAACTTCTGGAGCGGGTTCATCCTGGTGGGACACACCTTCCCGGCGCTCTCGGTCTCGCAGCTGTTCGGCGGCCCGGCCATCGCCACCCCCTCGCAGAGCGGCGTGTTCTTCACCCTCGCGGGTGACCGCCGCAAGGTCGTCAGCCCCGGACTCCTAGGCCAGGCGAACTTCACGGGCGAGGCCGGTGGACGTTCGCTGAGCTTCGGGCCTTCCGTCAGTCTCCGTCCGTCCCCCCGCTGGGACCTGATGGTGGAATCGTTCACGAACTGGTCCGTGGTGCCCGCCCAGTACGTGGACGTCCGCCGGGTAGGTCAGGAAACCCATTACTTCGTGGGCCGCCTGGAGCAGACGACCACCTCGCTCACGGCCCGCCTCAACTACACCTTCACACCCACGCTGTCGCTTCAGCTGTACGCGCAGCCGTTCATCTCCGCCGGAGACTTTACACAGTTCCGCAGGGTGACGAACCCCCGGGCAGGCCGGTTCGACGAGCGATTCCAGACCTTCTCCGAGAGGGAGGTCGCTCTGAATCCCGCGGCCGGCCGGTACCGCGTGGACCTGAACGGAGACGGCGGATTCGACACCGACTTCCGCAACCCGGCCTTCAACGTGAAGCAGCTGCGGTCCAACGCGGTGCTGCGGTGGGAATACCGTCCGGGCTCCACGCTGTACGTCGTCTGGAACCAGGGACGCCGGGAGTTCCTACCCAGCGGGTCGTTCACCCTGGACCGCGACGTGGGGCGCCTGTTCCGTGCGGACGGAACGAACGTCCTGCAGCTGAAGCTCAGCTACTGGTTCAACATGTAGATGTCGCTGTCTCGACTGGCCTGGTCCGGACCCTACTCGCCCTACGATCCCATGGGTGAGGGCCAACCCATACCCGATTGGAGGTCCCCATGCGTATCCTCGCCTGCGCCGTGTTCACGGTCCTTGGACTCTGGCCGCTCACGCCCGCCGGGGCACAGGAGCTGGCCCGTCGCGTGGACGCCGCACCGGATGGCGAGGTGCGGATGACCTTTGCTTCACGCGGCGGCATCTGCCAGTGGGACGACGGAACCCAGGAAAGGAGCCGCGTGCGGGAGCATGCCGGATCGAGCTGGCGGAGCGCGTGCGTGGGTGGCCCGGTCTGGGTGATCCTGGTCCGCAGGGACGGGCGGGTGGTGCAGGTGAAGCGGGGGGTAGGATACGAGCTTCCGGAAGCCTCGGGTCCGATCACGGACATGGGCCGGGTCGGCGCAGTGCAGGCCGCGGAGTACCTGCTGGATCTTGCCGAGCACTCCGGGGACGGAAACGTCGGCCGGCTCGCCATCCACACCGCGGTGCTCGCGGACAGCGCGACCGTCTGGCCCGCCCTGCTGCGGATCGCGCGCTCCGAGGGGGCGCCCCGCGCTGCACGCCGCAATGCGGTGTTCTGGCTGGGGCAGATGGCCAGCAGGCTCGTCCGGGAGGAGCTTTCCACCCTCGCCCGCGACAGGGACCGCGAGGTGGCCGGGGAGGCCGTGTTCGCGCTGTCGCGACGCCTCACGCGGGAGAACGTTTCCGAGCTGCTGGAGATCGCGAGGGAACACCCGGACCCGGAGATCCGGAGCAAGGCGCTGTTCTGGCTCGGCTACTCCAGCGATCCCCGGGTGCTGGACCTGTACAGGGAGCTGCTCGCGAGCCGGTAGCATCCTCCCGGGGGAGAACGTCCGAGGGTCGCGGTAAGCACTGCCGCGATCCTCGGTGCGCTCCTGGCCTCTACAGGCGGCTACTTTCGCGCCTCCAACTCCTTCTGGATGAGCCGCTCGAGCTGGAGGACGCTCAGCGCCTCTGGCAGCCGTTTGCCGTTCAGCAGCAGGGTGGGCGTGGCGCGGACCCCCAGCGATTCTCCGAACCCGACGCTCTCCTCGAGGGCGTTTCTGTGCCGTGAGGACGCCAGGCAGCTACGCAGCGCGCTCCCATCCAATCCCAGCCGGATTCCGTACTCCTCGAAGAGCCGGTCCGGATCCTTCGCCGCGCTCCACTTCCCCTGCTCCCGGTACAGCAGGTCGTGGTACTCCCAGAAGCGGCCCTGCTCGTGGGCGCAACGGGCCGCCAGGGCCGCCGGGAGCGCCTTGGGGTGGGTGGAGGTCAGAGGGAAGTCGTAGTGGACGTACCGTACCGCTCCCGTCCGGACGTACCGCTCCTTGATGCGGGGCGTGATCGACTGGGCGAAGAGGCCGCACGCGGGGCACTGGAAGTCGGCGAACTCCCGGATGACCACGGGCGCGTCCGGTCTACCGATCGAGATCCCCTTCACCCGGTCGAGCTCTTCGGGGGAAAGACCCAGGTCCACCGGTGGAGGGAGCCGCTCCGCTCCGCGCTCGAGCTGCCATCCCAGGAGTCCCGCACCGCCGACCAGCGTAACGCCGAGCACCAGGTAGAAGATCCCCAGCGGGGAACGGCGAGAGCCTTGCGTGCTGGATGGCATGCCAGGATCCAGTATCGGGTGAAGGAGTGGGTGGGACGCTCCGAAGCGCCTCACCCGAGCCGCGGAGCCATGGCCTCCGAGGAGCCCCAGCGGTGCGAATGGCTCCGTACGACGGCCGCGATGTTCTGCTCCAGAATCTGGTTCAGGTTGCAGCCGTAGTGCTCCTCGACGGCGCGGAAGGAATGGTGGCAGAGTGCCATCTTGTCGAGAGGGCTCAGCCCGGCCGCTGCCACCACCAGGTACAGCAGGTTGGTGAGCACCCGCGGGACCAGGAAGGCGGGCTCGTGCTGGATCGATGCGATGAACCGCTCGTCTGCCCAGAGCGTCCGCACGAAGTCGCTCTCCCTGCGCACGTTTCCGAGCACCTCCTCGCGGAGGCGGGCGGCTTCCGCGGGGGTCGAGGGCTGCGGCGTCAACTGTGCTCCCTGCTGCAGGACCTGGCGTGCCCGGGTGCGGAACCGGGTCACGAGGTCCCTCCAGGCACCCAGCACCGGGTCCCGTTCGAGCTCCCCTCGCTCGAAGCTCTCCCTCACCTCTTCCATCAGCTGCAGGATCCCCGCCCGGTTGCTCCGGTAGCTGTCCACGATCCGCTCGACGATCTCCGGGTAGCGAGCGGTGGCCGCGAAGCCCTCCCAGTGCGATTTGAAGGACACCGCACCCCGTGCGGGGTCGCCGTCGCCGAACAGGAGCGCGTGCAGGAAGAAGATGCGCAGCATCTGCTCACGCCTGGGCCGGGCACCCCCGACGAGCTCCACGGCGAGCGGCATCATCGCGTGGCGGAACTCCTCCGCCACGGCCGCGGCCTCGTCCGAGACATACACGTGCCGTGGCGGGGCATAGGGCCGCTCCAGGAGGGTGTTGTTCCGATAGCGGAGGTCCTCCTCGTCCGGCTGGCGTCCCTCCTTGCGGAGGAGCTCCGCCGCCCTTGTCTCCGAATAGCTGTCGAGGTCGGAGCTGGGGTGCTCGGCGAAGAACCTCCTGGCGCTATCGACGAGGTCACTGCATGCGGTGTCCAGGTCCGGGGCAGCCCCCCTGAGAGCCACCCGCAGGTGGGGGCCGCCCGCGTAGTGTCGCTCCCAGAAACCTCGTTCCACGCGCTCCCCGGAACGCACCAGCACCGGGTGCACGCATTCCAGGATCAGCCGGTCGACGTCTCGATAGTACAGGTGAAAGCTTCGCCACTCGCTCATTCCGTGTCCTCCGTGATGGGATCGGCCGGCCTTCCCGCTGTGCCCGGCTGCGCGCACGGGCGCGGGGCGCGCATCCGCTGGAGGGCCGTGAAGATTTCGTGCTCCTCGTGTAGGGAGAAGCCGAGCTTGTTGCAGAGCAGGTGTAGCGCGTGGATGGCGACCTGAGCCCCCTCCGGGACGTATCTCCGCGCCCGCCGCAGCAGCCGGCTGATCCGACGAACGGTCGGATGCGGGGCCAGAGCCGGCTCGAGCTGCGAGAGAGCGGTGAGCAGGGCGGTGTCCAGCGAGGGGTGCGGGGGCCGCGGTCCATTCGGGAGGTCGAACCCGGCCCCGGACGCGGCCCGCCGCGCGAACGCTCGGGACTCGGCTAGCTTGCAACGGAGCTCCTCCTCGCTACCGGAACTGGATTCCAGCAGTACCTGCAGCGTGGCGGCCAGCGAGAGCCAGCGACGTGCCCAGTGGTCCGCGCCGGGTGCGAGGAGGAGCTCCAGACAGAGCCGGGAGGTCGCTTCGTTCAGGAGCTCCGCGTACACGGTGGCTGCGGTCTCTCCGAAGTACAGCTCCGAGCGGCTGTAGGGATGGGCCTCCACCGAGTACCCGGCGCCCGGGCAGGGCTGGTGCTCGACGTACGCGCGCACGGTCTCCTCCAGCCGCGCGCGCAGCGTCTCGGCGGCGATGCCCGCACGGGGGAGGAGGCGCAGGCGCAGATGCGGCTGGCCGACCCCGTAGCGGATGAAGAAGAAGCGCCGGAGGGTCTCCGCGGCCCTCTCCCGTTCCAGGAACGGGAGGAGGTGGCCGGCCAGGAACGGTTCCAGCGGTCCGGGGAGGGACAGGTGAAAGCTGGCCCAGCGCGTGGACACCTCCGCCGGGACGCTCATACCTCGATCATCAGCTCGGTGACGTAGGGTGCCCCGTCCTCCCGGAAGAGGTGCGCCTCCGGAGGATCCATGGCGGCCAGGGAAACGACGCCTCCGGCGGAGGTGGCTAGGGCACGGCGGAACCCCTGCACGCTGAGCGGATTCCGGAGGTCGAGGAAGCGCGGCTTGTAGCCCTTTCCGCTCATCCCAGGCCCCTGGTAGAACCATTCGTCCGTGTCCGGTTCCAGCTCCGCGTGGATCCACTCCCGGAGGAGAGCCGACGACCGCAGGAGGTCGTCCCCGCTCACGAGCGCCAGGAGGAGGTCGGGGCGGACGATCCAGCGGTCCCGCCGCAGACAGACGGCACCATAGCGGAGCCCCGGCTCGCGCCGGATTCCCTCCAGGGGGACCGCGCGGGGATCCGCCCCCCGGAAGGGGTTGAAGAAAGTGTCGGCATGGTCGGCGAGGAGGAGCTGGTACTCGGGCGGGAGGAACTGGGCGAGGAGGAAGCCCCGGTAGTGGAAGCGGAGAGGGAGGCCCGACCGGGCGTGGCGGTAGACCACCCGTGAGCCCGACGCCTCCACCTGGACCTCGGATGGATCGATCCAGCGGTCGTAGCGCTCCGCGTACCGCGCCTCGAAGCCGCACCCCACCCGGTGCGCCCTGACCACGTAGTTCAGGTTGCGGCTCGGCGGAGCCACGAGCTCCACGTCGATCACCTCCTCCGCGGTCTCGGGTCCGGCGAGCGAGTCCACTTCCCGGTGCAGCAGGTAGCGCGACACGAAGCGCCCCTCCCCCGCGAACACGTTCGAGACGTGGAAGACCCGTTCCACGTAGTCGAAGGGGCCGTTGAAGCACAGGCTTTCGGGCGCGCCGCCGAAGGGGGAGCCGGCGGAGAGCTCCCGAAGCCGCTCGCGGCTGAGGGTACCCGTCTCCCGGGCGAGCGCCGACCGCCAGGCGGCGCGCCGCTCGCGTACCGCCGGGGAAAGGTGAACGTCGGGGTGATACGTCGCCACCACCTCGTTCCGGTGGCGGAGGAAGTGCCGGAGCAGCTCCAGGTAGGGGGCCGTGCCTCCCCGCCGTTCCCGCAGGGAGTCCAGGAGGAACGATCGGAGGACGTGCCCGTGCGCCGAGAAGTTGTGCTCGGCGCCGAAGCAGGGCTTCAGGTCGAAGAGGTCGTCGAACAGCTCCCTGGCGGCGGCCTCGTGGGGCTCCGTGTCGGCGCGGGCGTAGCTGTTGACGAAGAACCGGACGGGCTCACCGCCGGTCCCGATCCGGCAGGACTCCAGCTCCGCGTGCGCGCGGGCAAGGTCCGGGGCGTCGATCCGGGAGAGGTGGTACCGCTGCAACCGGTCGATCTGCTCGTCGCAGGCGGGACTCACCCCGAGCAGCGAGGGCGCGAATCGGCCCAGGTCCGGGACCAGGTACTCCGCGAGGATCCCCTGGTTCACCAGGATCGAGAGCGCTTCCCCGGCGCGAGGTCGGGCATCCGCCGGCAGGTCCGCGCAGAGGCTGGTCTCGCACTCGGCCCACGTGCCGGTAGGCCGGCCCGTGCTTCGATGTCGCTCCTGGAATAAGACGACGATCCGTTGCAGCAGGGGGGTCGCCGGGAGCGCGGCGATGCGGAAGCCGTCGGGGCCGGGCAGCCAGAAGCTGTACCCCTTCTCGGTACAGTCGTAGGTCCGAAGGTGCAGCCGGACCCGGCGAGGATCCCGGACGTGGGGGAGCAGCCACTGCTCCAGCTCCAGGATGCTGGAGGTATCCACCACGACCTCATGGGCCCCGTCCACCTCCATTCCCGCGGTCGGGGGGAACAGCACGTAGGCGAAGACGTGGAACGGGTTCGCCTTGCTGAGGAAGCGCGCGGCGTAGGAATAGACGCCGCGCTCGAGCGCAACGAGATCGTCACGGTGCGCGGAGGAACCGCGCTCCAGCTCCTCGCGCAGGTCCGGGCTGGCGTAGCCGACCGCCAGCCGAAAGCGCTCGTCCCGCAGCAGCTCGCCCACGCGTTGCCGGATCTCGGCTACCACCTCTCCCCGTGCCGCCGAGAACAGTCCGGCCTCCCGCTCGAGGAGACGCGCGTAGCGGTCGAGCGCGGCGCGCAGCTCCGGCGCGGCCCCGGGAGGAAGGGGCGAGGGCGTTCGCCCGTTGAACACGTCCCGCTTTGCCTGGAGAACGGCACGGCGCGCGGCACGGTCGGGTTGGGCCGGCACCGCGTCGTGCAGCGCGTCGAGGAGGGGGCCGCGGGCCTCGTCGAGCGTGCGCCGGAGCCGGGCGTGCTCTTCCAGGAGGGCCTCGAACCGGGGAGCGCGCAGGCGGAAAGGCCCGTCGAAGGCGGCTCCGGCCCTGCGGACGGCGAGCAGCCGTCGCGTTCCGGTGTTCTGCACGGGGATGGTCCGCTTCTCGGGCACGGTGGACATGCTTCGCACTACGCCCTCATGGATCCGCATTTCCGGGGGACCGAGGTTAGGAGCGTCGAGCAGCTGAGGGGACGCGTGAAGCGGATGCCTCAGTGAATCACTGCGGGACCAGCTTCCGGGCCGATCGACGGAATCACTCCGCGCCGGCCTGTTCGACCGTGCACGAACAGGCCGGGCACTGGCAGGAGGACGCGGTGAACTCAGGGACGCCGCGGCCGCCCTCCTGGAGCAGAACCTCGACTTCCTGGATGACGAGGTCGCTCAGGTCGATGCGGAGAGTGTCGAGAGTAGCCATGGTCGCTCCTTTCCGAGAATTGTGGACGAAAGAAAAATGCACTGGCTTCACGCGTCCCCGCTCGGTTCTCGCTGACGCACGGAGCTCATGCGGATGACTGCACCGAACCCGCAAGGCCACCCCGCTGGCTGGAGGCCCGTCCGAACGCTTCCTGATCGTCCCCCGCCTCTCCGGTCGGGTTCGATGGCCATCATTCCTCAGGGTAGGGGCGCGTGAAGCGGATACCTCAGTGAGTCACTGCGGGACCAGCTTCCATACCGGCCGACGGAGCTACTGCGCGGACGTATCCTGCTGAACCACGCACGAGCAGCCGCCCGCCTGGCAGTTGCAGTTGTCACAGGACGAGGCGGCGAACTCCGGGATGCCGCGGCCGCCCTCCTGGGCGAGAACCTCGATGTCGTCGATGACGAGGTCGCTCAGGTCGATGCGCAGAGTGTCGAGAGTAGCCATGATCTGCTCCTTTCCGAGAAGTGTGAAGGAAGAGCGATACCCTGGCTCCACGCACCCCAGCCTGTTCCCTGACGATCGATGCCCGAGACCTCCGACCGTGAAGTGTCCCTGTGCCGGACCGGAGCGGACCTGCGATGCGCTCCGGACGAGGTGGATGCAGGCAATTCAAACGGGGCGCGTGAAGCGGGTACCATCAATGAATCACTGCGGGACCAGCTTCCGTGCCGGCCGGCGGAACTACTCCGTGCCGACCTGTTCCACCGTGCACGAACAGCCGCCCGACTGGCAGTTGCAGTTCGTGCAGGACGAGGCGGCGAATTCCGGGATGCCGCGGCCGCCCTCCTGGGCGAGAACCTCGATGTCGTCGATGACGAGGTCGCTCAGGTCGATGCGCAGAGTGTCGAGAGTCGCCATGATCTGCTCCTTTCCGAGAAGTGTGAAGAGAAGAGCATCACCCTGGCTCCACGCGCCCCAAGCCTGTTTCCTTGGCGATCGCTGACCGAGACCTCCTGAACGTGAAGCGTCCCTGTGTCGGACCGGAGCGGCACTGCGTGCGCGCTCCGGGATGGGTGAATGCGAGCAGTCCAAGGGGGCGCGTGAAGCCGGTGCCTCAATAAATCACTGCAGGACCAGCTTCCGTACCGGCCGGCGGAGCTACTGCGCGGACATATCCCGCTGAACCGTGCACGAGCAGGCGGTGTCCTGGCAGAGGCAGCCGTCACAGGACGAGGCGGCGAACTCCGGGATGCCGCGGCCGCCCTCCTGGGCGAGAACCTCGATGTCGTCGATGACGAGGTCGCTCAGGTCGATGCGCAGAGTGTCGAGAGTCGCCATGATCTGCTCCTTTCCGAGAAGTGTGAAGAGAAGAGCATTCC
>DATAAL010000707.1:0-8944 GCA_036260145.1 Longimicrobiaceae bacterium
TCCGGCTGGCCTCCGGAGAGGGACGATCCGTTCGGCGTCCCCAGAGCCGTCCGGACCCGGGAGACGGAGATCATCGCCGACCTTCCCGAGGAGATGATCGCCGAGGTGTCCCGTGGGGAGGAGAACCTCCAAGTTTTGCGCTCGCTCGGCATGGGATCGCTCCTGGTCGTGCCGCTTCTGGCAAGGGGCGAGGTATTGGGCGCCATCACCTACATTAGCCCCCGGGGGGGAAGGGCACACGGCACAGAGGACGTGGTGCTTGCGGAGGACCTGGCGGCGCGGTGCGCAATCGCGCTGGACAACGCGCGCCTGTACCGGGAGGCACAAGAGGGCCGGCGGGTGGCGGAGGAGGCGAGCGCGGCCAAGAGCCAGTTCCTCGCGGTCATGTCGCACGAACTGCGGACACCGCTTACGGGTGTGATCGCCTACGCCGAACTCCTGGAGACCGAGATCCTGGGTCCCATGGAGGCGAAGCAGCAGGAAGCATGTGCGCGGATCAAGGCGAGCTCCTGGCACCTCCTCTCAATCATCGAGGAGATCCTGATCTTCTCCAGAGCCGAGGCGGGGCGGCTGGAGGTGCGCCCGGAAGAGACCGACGTGGTCCACATCGCGCGCGAGGTGGTGCGGATCCTCGAACCGGAGGCGGAGCGCAACGGGGTCGCTCTGCGCTTCGAGTGTGGCGAGATGGCGCCCCGCTTGTGGACCGACCCCGGCAAGGTCCGTCAGATCCTTTTGAACCTGATGGGCAACGCTATCAAGTACACCCAGCAAGGGGAGATCACCATTACGGTCGAGTGCCACCGTTCGGCTTCAGAGGACTTCCAGATCCACGTCCGGGACACGGGCCCGGGCATCGCTCCCGAGCAACACGAGCGAATCTTCGAGCCTTTCACTCAGGCCGATTCCTCGCATACCCGCACGGTCGGCGGCACGGGCCTGGGGCTGGCGATCTCCCTCAAGTTCGCTCGGCTCCTCGGCGGTGACATCACCCTCCAGAGCATACCGGGCGAGGGAAGTACCTTCACGCTCCACCTGCCCCTCCGGGACGAGAACGGGCGGTAGCTTCCGGCCGCGCCGCTGCTGGTAGGTTCAACCGGCTGGTCGAGTACAGCCACCATCGTCCCCGTGTCCAGCTCTTGCACAGGTACGATAGAGGGAAGGTAATTCCAGGTGGAATCGAACGAATCCCCGGCGAAGCCGCGGTTATTCATCGCCGCGAGCGGTCGAGCAGGCGGGTAAGCCAACGCGGGTACGGAAGCCGTGCCGCGTCGTAGTTTTTCGCGAGGACATTGAGCAGATCCAGGCGCGCGTCGGCCCGCTCGGACTCCGGCAGATGGGCGACGGCATTCTCGATGGCCTCCAATACGTCCTCCGGCGGCAGTACCACGTCCTCGTGCGCGCCCACGCCGACCGCGGCACGGCGAGCCGAGAGGCGGGAGCGAACGGCGGCGATCCCGCGCGAGAGGCGCCGGGCCAGGAATTTCCAGCGCAGGGATTCCAGCACAGTACCGATCCTCCACGTAGGACACCTCCGGCCGATCCGCCTCCTCGCGGGGCTCGTGAACACAGCCACAAACAAAATCGGTCGTGAGCCGGGACTACTCGCCGCACTCGGCTTCGAGCCATTCAGGCACCGGCTGCTTCGCGTCCGAGAACGCCGACGCCAGCACCCGGGCGAGCTGCTTGCGCGCGGGGCCGCGGCGCGGTCCGGGCAGGTCGAGCACCAGGACGGCGAGCGCCACCGCACCGAGCGGGGTCCAGACCTCGGGCCGCTCCTCCGACCAGTCCTCGATCTTCGCCATGTTCTCGAGGTCGGGGACGGATTCCATCGTGAGGAACTTTCGCAGCGACCCGCGGTCCACGCCGATGCGTTGCGCCAGGCCGCGGAGGCTGGATCGGGCTCTTACCTCCCGCCGGATCGCCTGCCGCAGTGCTTCCAGCCGCCGCGCGTCAGCGAGGATGTCGAAGTCACGCTTGACGGCCAGCTCCGGAGGCAGTCGCAAGCTGATAATGGGTCGATAGGGTCGCATGCTCGGGCCAGGGCGAGGGAACGCGATCTCCAGAAACGTTAATCGCCAGGCTGAGGGTCCGCGCTGATCCCGCATGGCGAGATCCGACCCGTTCTCCGGCTAGAGCGCTGCACCACGACGCATCGGCGGCGCTTGCGCAGTGGAAGAAGTGTCAGGCGCGAGAGAGGCGACCGATGAGCTGAATGCGAAGGGCGGCGCCGGTGCGGAGCTGGACGGAATCCGCGCCGAACTGGAGCAGGAACCGGGAAAATCCGGTCTGCGGAGTGTGGAGCGCGACGCACCCCGGAGGTGACCGGTGCACCCGGGCCAATTCCGCGCCCCGCCCGGACCCGAGCCCGCCCCCGCGACCCCGGATTGGGCCCGGTCCCCTGTGAGTCGAAGCAGACTCTCCCGGAGGCCTTTTGACGTACCGGCCTCGCAGGACACCGGATTGGCCCGGCGTGTCCATTTTGTCCACTTGCTCCCACCAGGCCCACGGTGCGCTCCACCAGCAAACGCCGGAATTCCGCAAGAATTCGTACGCATGCAGTGGGCCGTGGCCCCCGTAGCAGCTCATCCCATCAGCTCACGCCATCCCATCAGCTCGCGCCGCTTCGCGCTCGCCTGTTCATCCATGTCCTCCACTTTCCGGCGGAGACTATCGGCCGAGCTACGGAGGTGGTTGCGTGGTTCGAGAAGGTGCAGTCGGACCAGCTCCTTCTCCTGGAGGGCGAGTCGTGCTGCCTTGCCGACCGCCTGGTCCAGGAGTTCTTGAGCCCGGCCGACAAGATCCAATACCTCACGTAGCCGATCGGTAGCGTCAGTCATGAAGTGAGATCTCTGTGCACTTGTTGATCCGTGTCCCGTTCTAACCGGAACATTGCGCTCGTGCGCGATTGTGTGCACTGACCTCGGATGGCGGCTTCGGTGTTCTTCTGTGTGCATTATGGGGCGCATCTCCGGCCGGGGCGCGGGTGCGCGTCGTCAGCCTCGCCACTAGCGCTGCGGGGTACCGGAGGGCGCGTCCGACCGCACCTCAAGAACCGCTGCGACCTCGACGGCCACGTTGAACGGGAGCGACCCGGCACCCACGGCGTACCGGGAGTGCCTCCCGGCCTCGCCGAAGATTTCCACGAAGACATCGGAGGCGCCGTTGATCACCTGCGAGTGCCCGCTGAACTCGCTCACGCCGTTGACGAACCCCTGCACCTGGCAGACGCGGGCTACGCGGTCGAGCCCGCCGAGGAAGGCGCGGGCCTGCGTCAGCACGTTGAGCGCGCACAGACGCGCGGCCTCGCGGGCTTCCTCCGGCGAGACTTCCCGTCCCACCTTCCCTATGTAGCGCAGCTCGCCGTTCCACGACGGGATCTGCCCCGAGACGTACAGGGTGCTCCCCGTGAGGACACAGGGGACGAAGTTGGCGGGGGGCGTCGCGGCGATAGGCAGCTCGATCTTCAGCTCCGCGAGGCGAGTGTCGATGGCTCCGGGCACGATGATACCTCCTGTGTGATGAAGGGTGGAACTGCCTGACGACCGAAGTCCACGGCAACGGTGTTCCCGCCGCTCACTACCACGCCGACGCGCTCGTCCGATTGCGGCCGGTACGCCCCGGAGAGGAGCGCTGCGAAGGCTGTCGCCCCGCCCGGCTCGGCGACGATCCGCAGGATCCGCCACAGGGTTTCCTGCGACGCGCGGATCGCGTCGTCCGTGACCAGCAAGACACGGTCTACGAAGCGGCGGGTGATGGGGAATACGCGCTCGCCGACCCGGCGCGGCGCCAGCGAGTCCGCGGCGATCCCTGCGACCGGGGCATCCACCGGCCGGCCGGCTTCCAGCGCGTGGGTCAGCGTCGGTGACGCTTCGGGCTCCACGCCCACCACCCGCAGGCGTCCGGCGTACCACGCTGCGATGCCTCCGATCAGTCCGCCGCCGCCGACGGGGACGAGCACCGTGTCCAGCTCCGGCGCCTGCTCCTCCAGCTCCAGGGCGAGCGTACCCTGGCCGAGGAGGGTCTCGTCCTGGTCGAAGGCGTGCACCGGCATCCCCCCCGTGCGCGCGGTCCACTCCTCGCTCGCGGCCAGGGCGTCCGCGTAGCTGTCTCCTCCGACGATCAGGTTCGCGCCATAGCCGCGGATCCGCTCCACCTTGGCCGGGGAGCAGATGGTGGGCACGAAGACTGCGGCCGGGATCCCCAGCCGCATCGCGGCGTAGGCGACCGCCACACCGTGATTGCCACCCGACGCGGCGACGACGCCGGCGTCCGGCACCGGGCGCCCGAGCAGGTTGGTGAACGCGCCCCGGATCTTGAAGGAGCCGGAGTGCTGGAGCAGCTCCAGCTTCAGCGCCAGCCGGACCTGCTCCAGGCCGATCTCGGCGCCGTCGATCTCGACGACCGGGGTGCGCCGGACGTGAGGTCTGACCAGCGCTTCGGTGGCGGCGATCTGCTCGCGGCTGATCGGGACTGCCTGTGTCTCCATGCGTCCTCCTGATTGTGGAGCCGGATTGAGCCGTCCGGGCCGGTGTGCTTTGCCAGACTGCGGTGATGGTTGACATACTATTCGGTAATTAGCAAATTGGCAATATGCCTATCTCCGACTCCCTGCGCGCCCTGGCCAACGAGCGCCGGCTGCAGATCCTCGAGTGGTTGAAGGACCCGGAAGCGCACTTTCCGCCGCAGGAATACGGCGACCTGGTGCGGGACGGTGTCTGCGGGGTGCTGATCGCCGAGAAGCTTGGCCTCAGCCAACCCACCGTGAGCGAGCACCTCCAGGTGCTGGCGCGCGCGGGCCTGGTGAGGTCCAAGAGGATCAAGCAGTGGACGTTCTACCGGCGGGACGAGGAGCGGATCGGGGAGGTGAAGCGCGCCCTCCTCGACAGCTTCTGAACAGCCTTCCGTTGACCTCGCTTCCGATATCCGTTAAATTTCAAGGCTCTTCGGGCCATCGCTCGGAGCCCGCCCTCGTAGCTCAGCCAGGATAGAGTAGCGGTTTCCTAAGTCGAAGGTCCCGGGTTCGATCTTGCGCTGGGGACCCTGAGAAAAAGCCCGTAGGACGGCACTTTTCGCCGCCTGCGGGCTTTCGTTTTAGCTCAGGTCGCGCGCCAGTAACAGGTCTCCAGTAACAAGACCAAAACGGACCCGGCCGGTCGCGAGGTACTTCCATATGGAGGCCCCGGACCTGTACCTGCCCGGCAAGGGAGTCGTCGTATGCCGAAGGTCGCCACCAGGGGAGCGGGGGCGGGCAGGCCCGCCCCGGATGCGGCACAGGAGCCGCACGCACGGCTGTACTGGAAGGATAGACGCGCCCTCATCGACGCGCGCGCCTGGGCCGCGTGGGGGGCAAGCTGGAGGCGCTGGTGGTGCCCGGCGAGCGGGGCGCCACCAAGGATGCCGTGCAGGGCGCCATCCTGTTCGCCCAGCGTCTCGCGCAGCTCCGCGCGCTTCGCGCGGAGCACCCGGACGGATTGCCCCGGCCAGCCGAAGAGAGCCGGTCGGCCGTCGAGGAAAGCGTAGAGGAGCTGGACCGCATCGCCACCTTCGCCGGGTGGTACCTGGCCGAGGAGGAGAGGCGCGCTGGACGGAAGCGCGTCACCAGGCGCCACCTGGAGGCGCAGGGGCACAAGCTCGCGCACGCAGCACGGTTCTTCGCGAAGAAGCGCGGCAAGGAGCTCCTGCGCGAGCTGGAGGCAGCCGACATCCGCGAATACATGAAGGAGCTGCGCACCGTCCCGCCGCCCCGGAAGCATCGGCGGGTGGGCGGCTGCCGCGGCGACGTGCTCTCGTCCACGACCCAGCGCCGCTATCTCGACACGCTGGGGGAGCTGTTGCAGGCCGCCGTCGCCGAAGGCCGGATTTCGACCAATTGGGTCAACGAGCGCACCGACCTCCCGGCGGTTGATCCGAGCCCGACGAAGCACGTGGAGCTGTGAGAGGCGGCGCTGCTCCTGGAGCCCGCACGGCACCTCTATCCCGCCCACAGGAAGAGCCCTCCCATCTACCCGCTCCTGGCGTTCTACCTCCTGACGGGCGTGATCGAATCGGAGAGGGAGGGTGTCACCGTGCCGGACGTGCGGTTCCCCGGCGATCCGGAGTTCCCCAAGGGGGCAATCATCATCCGGGCGAACGCCGCCGTCCGCGATGAGGATACGCGGGACCGGCTCAAGACCGAATACCGCGAGCGGATTATCCCCCTGCACCCGCAGCTCGCGGAGATCCTGAGCGAGTACCTGAGCGGTCCGAGCGCTCCTCCCGGCCCGCTCCTGTTCCCGGCCTTCGGGAGCGACGGGACCGTGCCTGTTGGTGACTGGCGCAAGCAGCTTGACCGCGTCGTGGTCTACTGCGGGTACAAGCCCGGCGAGATCCGTACGCGCCGCCTCCGCATCACCTACTGCTCGCATCGCGCGTACACCGTGGACGAGCACGGCCAACCCATGACCGCCGTGAAGCTACAGGCCGAGATGGGGCACGGGTCGTTCCAGATGATCGAGCGCCGCTACTTCCGCCACACCCGGCTGCGCGCCGCGCGTCCGCATCTCGAATACCGCTGGAGCGACTGGTCCGGGAAGTACGGGGACCGGCTGGGGCAGGGCGCCCGCGACATGCGCGAGGAGCTGTCCCCCAAGCTGCGCACCGTGCTCGCGCTGCTCCCCTCGGAGGGGCTTTCCGCGAAGGAGTGGGAGGTAGCCTCCGGGCTCCCCGTGGGGACGTTCTACTACTGTCGGGACGTTCTCGTGGAGAGGGGATACGTCCAACGGTTCGGGGCAGGGAGGGGCGCACCCTTCCGGTGGGTTGACGCATTTGGTGAGGGGGAGACACGCAGCGCGGCCTAGCGTCCCGCTCGTGGGGCGCTCCGTGGTGGGTGCTCCCTCAGTTGCGGCGGGGGCGGCTTTGTCGAGCCGCCCCCGCGTTCATGCTCCTCCGATCACGCGCCGCTGGCGAGCTGGGCGGCTGGGCGGCGCGGTCCTGCGCCGCCGGAAGCGCTCCTGCGCTGCGGCGATCTCATCCGCCGGGTCCAGGTGGGTTTCCACCGCGAGCGTCGTGGCGGGCTGCGGCAGGACCGGGAACGCAATCTGCTCCGGCGTGGCCGGCAGCGGAACGGTGCCGATCTCCACCACGAAGTGCCGCAGGTCCGACTCGGTGGTGCGGCGCTCTCGGCCGTACGGGTACGACTTCAACACCACCCCCCGGAAGCCCGTCCGCGTCACCTTGCGGATGGCCGCGGCGCTGCGCTTCCGGCCGCCCAGGTGGCGATGCAGCCACTCGGCTGCTTCCGCCGGGGTAAGCCGGCGCTCCTCTCCCGGGGTCGCTTCGGGCGTATCCTGCGCCAGCAGCTCGCGGAGAGAGTCAACCGGAACCATCGTCCCGGCCGGCGCCTGGTTCACGAACCGGATCAATCGCTCCAGGTCAGGCATAGGCACTCCCCCGGTGTGGCGTTCGGGGGCTCGCGTGAGTACGTGCGGCCCACATAAGGAACGTACCACGTCGAGCGTGCCAGCGTTCTATGGCGCGTCCGCGGGACGTGTCTGACCGTGAGCGGAGCGGAGTTGCAGCCGGCTTCCGTAGCCAGGCGTCACGATCCGGGGTCCACCATGAGCGCCCGGAAGCCCGCCTGCTGGAAGTGCCGGTCCCCGGTGGCCGCATCCATCAGGCCGCGGTCGCGCATCACGACGAAGGAGATGCAGTCGGTGAGACCCCATGCCTTGTCCGCGCGGCTCTCGAACAGCTCCAGAGCGCGCGTGAGGAGCGCGGTGTCCACCGACACGACGGCCATGTTCGGCTCCGCATAGCAGCGCCGGATGAACGCCGCCGCGAGCTGCCGCAGCCGGGCGGTGCCACTCAGCGCGTTGCCGACCTCAGCGAAGACGGCTTCGGTCGTCACCACCTCCGCAGCCTGTCTTACCTGCGGAAGGAGCGCCAGGGCGCGCGCGTGGTGAGGGTCCCGGCGGTTGAGGAGCGCCTGGACATAGAAGGTGTCCAGGAAGAGCCGGGTGCCAGGGACGGGAGAGATCAAACCGCGGAGGTCCGCTTCGGCGTGCCGTACAGGTAGTGGTCGTGCTCGCTCGCCCAATCGGCGGGCATCTCCACCGTCCCGGCGGCCTGCTCGAGGAGGTCCCACACTCCCCCGTCGGGAAGCGCCGGAAGGGATTCCTCCGAGGGCTCTGCCGTGGTCTCCGGCTCCATGTGCTGGAGCGTGTCCACGATCTGGTCCAGCGTCGCGTCCGCGGGAAGCCGCTCGATCACCTGGATGGCCCGTTCCTTGGTCGTCATGGTTCCCTTTCGCACGCTCGGTTCATCAGTTTCCCCTCTACCCGCCGCCTGTCATGGGCTGCAACTACAATACCCCGTCCCCGGGGAAACGGACAGCCGGAGCCGCGCTCACCCCGTGATTCCAGGTGGAATCATGGCCTTTACGACCCGGGATCCTGTCGGCGCGTCTGGGCTCGCTGCCATTCCGCAGCCGGTTTTGCTTAGACAACAATAGTTGGTAGACTCGCGCACGCCGTTCGGGCGAGAATCGGCGCATGCGAGAACGGTCCGCTCTCGCGCCCTGCACGGTGTCGCCACCTCCATCACCTTCCCCACAGACGCCTCCGCCGCGCTTCCTCGCGTCCCGGAGCCTGATCGTCTGCGGAGGGTAGCGCATGAGGGACAAGGACGAAGTCGCGCTCTCCTACCTGTGCCACCTTGAGGGCAGGGGAGGCGGGTACGAGCGGCGCGGCGTGCGAGGCTGGGCGCTCACGGCCGACGTGGAGCGGGAGACCGGTGAGTACCTTCCCGAGCGCCTGCCGTACCTCTACAGCCGAGGGTTGCTGATCCACGACGACGTGCGGCAGCCGAAGCGGTCCCGCCCCGTCTGGGTCTACCGGATCTCCGAGGAGGGCGCCCGTCTGATGGCGGTGTGGGAGGGCGTGGCCGGCGCGGCCTGTAGGCCACGCCC
>DATAAL010000708.1:0-10682 GCA_036260145.1 Longimicrobiaceae bacterium
CCTGCGGAGGCCGCGGAGTTCGTCCGCGGCCTCCGTGTTTTCCGGGTCTCCCGGTGGGTGGATACACTTGACGCTCCCCGCGTACCCCTGCAGCTTGGATCCCTCGGGCCATCTCCTTTTCCCGCAGCACCTTCTCCACCATGAGCGATCTCTCCCTTCCCCTCGCGCCGGGAGCCGTGTCCGTTCCCGCGGTCGTTCCGGAGATCCCTGCCGCGCCGGGGGCGTGCGCCAGTTGCGGCACCCCGCTCGGGGGTGAGTACTGCTCAGCGTGCGGGCAGCGGGTGCACCGCGAGCGGTTCACCCTGCGCTCCGTCTTCATGCGGCTGGTGACGGACGCGTTCGACCTGAACCGCGGGCTGCTGTTCACCGCGCTCGCGCTCTTCCGGCGCCCGGGAGAGGCGGTGCGGGAGTACGTGGGCGGCGCCACGGTGCGCTACACCAACCCGGTGAAGTACCTGGTCATCTGCGTGGCACTGGCGGTGTTCGCCTCGGTGCAGGCGGGGATCACGCATGACATCGCGAGCGGCATGGCGGAGGGGGCGGGGGCGGCGGCACAGGTCCGGGCGCAGCAGGTCAGCGACCTTCTGGCGCAGTACATGAACCTGTTCATGGTGCTGGCGGTGCCCTTCATGACACTGGCATCCCGGCTGGTGTACCGCCGCGCCGGCTTCAACTTCGCCGAGCACCTGATCTTCAACCTGTACGTCTACGCCCAGCAGAGCCTCCTCTACCTTCCCTTCGTCCCGTTCTCGCTGGGGCCGGGAAAGGGGAGCGGGGCGCTGCTGGCGTACACGCTGCTGAACGGCGCCTACTACGTGTGGGCGGCGACGGGCTTCTTCCGGGATTGCACGGCGCGCGGAGTCCTGCGCGCGGCGGGGGCGGCGCTCGTCGGCACCGTAGCCTACCTGGTGGTCTTCGTGTTGATCATGACGGGGCTCATGGTCTGGATGGACCTGGTCATGAAGCCGTCCTGAACGATTCTGCTGACCCGCGGGGACCGGCCCTTTACATTGGAGCCGGTGGGCAGGGTCGGCTCCCCCGGCGAAAGGAGGCTCGTATGATCCAGGTGCGAGAGGTCTTCCAGCTCCACTTCGGCAAGGCCCGCGAGGCGGTGGCGCTGGCCCGCGAGGGGGTGGAGATCGAGCAGCGGCTCGGGCTCGGCAGCACGTCCCGGATCCTCACCGACCTGACGGGCGAGTACTACACGCTGGTGCTGGAGATGGAGATGGACAACCTGCAGGAGATGGAGGAAGGGCTCCAGAAGGCCGGACAGGACGAGGAGTGGAGGGCGTGGTACGCGCGCTTCTCCCCGCTGGTGAGGAGCGGGCGGCGCGAGGTCTACCGGGTGGTGGAGCAGCCGGCCCCGCGGAAGGTGGAAGCCGCCGTCGTCGCGGAGACGGTGGTGCGGAGCTGAGGCCCGCCCAGCGTGGGGCGGGCCTGCTGTCGAAGCGCTCCAGCTCTCGTATGGGGTGAAGCTTTCGCATCGTGCAGGTGTTGACGCGCTCACCCGGCGGGAGGAGCCACGTCCCTGCCGACTGCATCCGGAAGACTACGTCTGCCTCTCCGGGATCTTAAACCCCAGGTACGTAGCCCCGCTGATCCCCATCAGCGCCAGCAGGGTGGCATCAAACTTCGGCAACGCCAGCGTCTGGTAGGCACTGAAGATGAACACCACTCCCAGCACGAGCGTCCAGACGAAGATCTGGAACCGGTGAAGGGCGATGCTCCCGTTCTCGCCCAGGATGTCGAGCAGGAAATTCCGGTATCGTGGGCTTTCGGGTGTCGCCTCCTCCTGCGCACTGATCTCCGCCTCGATCCGGTCCCACTCCGCGACCTTCGCCGGGTCCTCCAGCCCGGCCGCGCGTGCAGCACCGATCTCGCTCTGCAGGGCGACGCGGTGCTGCCTCAGCGCCGCCAGGCGGGGAGCGGCTTCCGCCTGCGCGGTGCGCTTGCTGGCCTCGATCGCGCGTGCGCCGAGCGCCGTGCCCGTCCCGATCCCGAGCAGGGTGAGAGCCTCGGCGGTGATGATGCCGTGGAATTCGCCGGTGATCAGCCAGATGGCCAGGAACGCCGTGGTGACCAGGAAGAACCAGAACGCCATCTGTGAACGGCCCAGGCTGTACGGCCGGAGCTCCAGCTCGCGCCCGGGCATGTTCTTCAGGGCAGGAGCAGGTGAGGGGGCGGGATCGGGGCTCGGAGGGGGGGAGTCGCGGATGATCGCAGTGTTGGCGGCCAGCCAGCAGAACAGCACGATCAGAGCCGCCCAGATCAGGCACGTCAGGTAGAACCATCCCTCACGGACGATCACCAGATCGAGCATCGGCCTCGGGGACCCCTCACGGAGGGCGAACTCCGGACCGTCCTCCAGCCCCAGCCCCACCCGCACGCGTCGCGTGAAGGTATCCGGACTCCCCAGTACCGCCTCCCACGCGTCGCGTGCCGCGTCGGTGCGCCGGAGGCGGACCTCCCAGAGCTCCCTGCGGGGGTCCACGAGCTGAGCCGTGTTCCCCTTCATGGAGCGGCCGTCCAGGTAGAGCACCAGTTTGGAGATGTCCCCCCTCTTCGCTTCGCCCCAGGCAACGACGCCTGTCGTCTTGATCCTGATCCGCCCGTTCATCCGGGCCTCGGGTGTCTTGAGCGAGTCCACCGTCGGAGGCGCGTGGGTGGTCGGGGGCTGCGGCCTGGTCTGGGCGGTCGCGGGGGGGGTGGCGAGTCCCGCCGCCGTGAGCAGGATCATCAGGAGGCGGCAGGGGACGGGCCTGTGCGGCTCGGGGTACATGTGAATACCTCCATGCAGGTAGCTGACCGGTTCCGCGAGGTCCTCACCAGTCCCGGTCCACTCCGCGGGTGTCCAGGTGCACGAAGTGGCTGGCGGGATAGACTCCGATGCCTCCGCGGAACTCGAACTGGCTCCCGGTTCCGGGGTTCCGGAACATGCGCCCGCGGAAGCTCCTCAGCCGGGCGGCCCACTGGGCGGGAGTACCCGCTGCCACCGTGAAGTCGATGGCCCGGAAGCGCGTGTGCTGCGATTCACCGGCACCCCCCACCGCGGCGTTGTAGGCTTCGGAGCGATAGGTGCTCAGGAGTCGCACGGGGCTCCCGATCTCGTCGCGGAACCGCTGCAGCACGACCAGGGTCGGCAGGAGGTTGGGCCACAGCTCTTCCGGCGGGACGGAGTTCTGCACGCCGTTGCGGACGCGCGTCCAGTACGGGGTGAACTCGCTCCCGCGGAAGCTCGGGAAGCCGAACCCGTCGATGAACTGCTCGAACCGCTGGGCCGGGGACGGGACCGGTGCCGCGGCAGCGGCCCCCACTGTCTCCGGGCTCTCCCCGGAGGCGGGCTCCGGCGGTTCGTTGCTCTCCTCCCCGTCGGCGAGGTTGCCCACGAGCAGCAGCTCGATGCGCGCCAGGCGCTCGGAGATCTCGTCCAGTCGGGAGGGGTCGGGTGCTACCGTGCTGTCGCTTTCGTCAGACATGATCGCTGGTCCTTGCTGGTTGAGAGTTCGTTCCGGTACGGCTCAGGCGCACCATCGCGCGGGACCGCCTCTCGTTCACATTGGACGGGCGCTGCCTTCCGTTTTCGCGGACGCTCCGCGGCCGCGTCCTTCCGGCACCGGTCTCAGCCGCTGGAGAATCGCGGCTCCAGCGGGTCAGATCGTGAACGGCGTCTGAAAGAGGAAGGCGGGGTCGAAAACCCCGTCGCAGGCCCATCCAGGCTTCTGGTCAGGTTTTCTCCCCGACACTTCGTCGTGGAGCTGCCGGATGAACTCCACGTACGTGCCCGGGAAGCTGCCGTCCGCCCACAGTCTCACCAGTGCGGAGGTGAAGAGACCGTTTGGATCTCCATCCTTCGCCTTCTGCTCCTCGCGGCAGGCGGCGATGAGCAGGACGCTCGCCCGGATCGACACTCCACTCCTGCTTAGCGGGAGCCGCAGGTTTTCGATCTCCTTCGGCGATTCGCACGGCCCGCTCACCTTCAGCGTGGTGCTGCGGGCTTGCCTCCGCCGCTCTCGCAGAGCTTTGAGCTGGCCCGAGGTGGCGGGCGAGAGCCGCCGGTCAGCCGCGCGGAACACGATCGACCCACTGTGGCAACTGTCGGAAATCACGAGGATGCGGACACCCTCCGCGAAGGCTGCCAGTCGCCTGTGCAGGTGGTCATCCCTGAACTGCTCGTCGGCCAGGCACCACGTCTCGTCGTACAGGTCGGGCTCTTCCAGGGGCGGCTCGTCGAAGATCCGGCAGCCGTGGCCGGAATACGTGAGGAGCAACAGGTCGCCGGCCGTCAGCTCTCCGGCGGCTCTGCCGAGCTCCCGTTCCACGTTCCTGCGCGTGGCGTTCCCGCCGAGAAGGGGGCCCCGCACGATGAAGTCGCAGCGCGCGAGCCTGGCCATCTCGCGCGCGTCGTTTTCGGATCCTGTCAGTGTCTGCAGGCTACAGCAGTCCCCGCCCGCGGTCCTCAGGCCGATGTTGATGGATATTCCTTTGGGCATCTCGACGCCTCCGGTTCGTGTGCCGTGCATGTGTGAGACATCACTGCTCGCGCTCCCGCCGATGGAAGGCGGTAGGAGCCCGGCGCCTCAGTCCCGGTGTCACGGACCATGGTCGCTGGCGAGCATACAGTTGAACGGGCTTCCCCCCTTGTCGATTTCCAGCAGGGTGCAGGTACTCGTGCGCGGGCAGTCCTCACCGGTACCCCAGAACTTGGGAAGTCTGACGGGCACCGCCCCCCCGAACAGCGAGTAGTAGGCGAGGAAATGGTCGGCCGGCGCTCCGAATTCCGGCGCGTGCCGGATGGGATCTGGCTCCGGCGGCAGCTCCCCCGCGGGGACGTGGTGCACGATCAGGTTGATTGCCGGAGTCCCGCCCGTGGGAAGGGGATACAGTTGCAGCGGCGCCAGTGTGCTCCCCGCGAAGTCGCTTACCGGCAGTATCAGGCTGGTGTCGTCGCTGTCGATCTTCCACTCCGCCTGGTGCGCGACGTGCCGGAACGTGCCGGGCTCCCACTCCCAGCAGGCACCGGGAGCGACACCGGACATCTCCCCGGAGCGAAGTACGACCCGGGCTACCATGGTTCTTGCATTCGCGGCGGGGGCAACCGGCTTGCCGGTGACGGCACGCAGGTTGACGATTTCGGAGCAGATGCCGAGACTGGCCGCCCCGGTGCCGGCCAGCGTCAGGGTGAGACCGGCGAGGCGCTTGAGGGCGGTGATCCCATCTCCCCCGGTCGAGTTCTCGCGCAGGTGCGCCGTGTCGAACCCCAGCACGGCGACGTGCCGGTCCGCTCCATGGGTGTGCCCCCTGGGCCTGGGCATCAGCACGAGCATTTCCCCGCTGGCTGGCTGTGGAACGAACATGCAAAGGCCGGAAAAGTTGATCCGCAACGTGAAAGGCATTGCTCCCTCCCCTGGGTCTCCAGATCATCGAGAGTACGTACGACATGGGCATCTCACCGGAATGAGACGGACGCGGGTGGCGTTTTTTGATTCGCATGCCGCTGTTCCGCCGAATGAAGTTGTTGCACGCGCGAGGGTGCGATACTTTGGGTACGATCCGCCGCCTCCCCGACCATCCCTTCGTCACGGTCAATGCTCAACCGCCTGGAACCCAGCGATCTTCTCGTGGCGCACCGGGAATGGATCGAGAAGGTCGCCGCCATTACCTGCCACCGGAACAGCGTCTGGGGAGATGATGCCGAGGAGTTCGCCTCGGTGGCGATCATGAAGGTGATCGAGAACGACTACGCTGTCCTGCGGAAGTTTCGGGGAGAGAGCGACCTGAAGACGTACCTCGCCACCGTGGTGGTGCGCCGCTTCCAGGAGTACGCGCGCGAGCGGTGGGGCCGCTGGAGGAACTCGGCGCAGGCGGAGCGCCTGGGCCAGCCGGCCAAGGACCTGGAGGCCCTCGTCTACCGGGATGGGTACACGCTGCGCGAGGCGATCGAAGTGCTCAGGACATCGGGGAGGACCAGCACTTCGGACGGGGAGCTCGCCCGCCTCTTCGCGGAGCTGCCGATGCGGAGCCGGCGCCCGGGGATCGCCGATCCCATCGCCCCGGATACGCTCGCAGCCCCGGCCCGGGCAGACGACCGGGTGATCGCGGCCGAAGCGGAAGAGCGCTGCCGAAAGGTCATGGAAGAGCTCCTGCGGGCACTCACCCGTCTGGACCCGGACGACCGGGTCCTGGTCCGGGGCCGGTTCGGCGAAGGCCGCAGCGTGGCGGACATCGCGCGCGGGCTCCAGTGCGACCAGGCCCCGCTGTACAGGCGCTCCGAGCGCCTCCGCGACGAGATCCGCCGCTCCATGGAGGAGGCGGGCATCCGCAAGGAGGACATCGAGGAGTGCCTGCCACTCCACGATCGGTGACGGCGCCGGCTAGAAGGAGGGCGTGTGTCCGTCCAATCTGAATGGGTGTTCCCATGACCGAGAGAGACCCCTTGAAGGCACCCCATATCGACGAGGAGCGGCTCGCGGCGCTGCTGGATGGGAACCTCGACGCGGCGGAGCGAGCGGAGCTGCTGGCCAGGCTGGCGGCTTCCGACGAGGACTTTCGCGTGTTCGTCGAGACTGCGGCGGTGCTGCGCCGGATCGAGGAGGCGGAAGCCGGCACCGGGCCGGGGGAGCAGGACCCGCAGGAGGGAGGGGCACCCGACGGCGCAGCGCGGGTCTCGGCCTCCAGGCCCGGCCCTGGAGCTGCGAAGATCCATCCCCCCTCTATGAGCCGGCGGCGGCGGTGGCCTTCCGGATTCTGGGCCGCGCTCGCCGCGGTGCTCGTACTGGCGGCGCTCCTCTCCGTGCTCCGCGTGCGGCCGGGCTCCCCCTCCCCTGGCGACCCAGGGCGTATGGCGTCGCTCCTGGAGGAGCGCGGCGCCGGCCTCCCCCGGGGATGGACCGAGCACCGCCCCTGGGGCGTGGCGCTCGGGACGGGGGACCCGCTCTCGGCCCGCGCGCGGGCGGTGCGCCTGGGCGCGCTCCACGTGGACCTCGTGCTCGCTGTACAGGCACGGGACACGGCGGGCTCGTCGAGACTGGCGGCCGAAATCGTGGTCTTGCTGGACGAGCTGCCACCCGCAGCGCCGGTGGCGGACGGATACCGCGATCTCGGCCGTCGGGCGGGCGAGGCGCCGGAGCGACTGGCCGGGCCGCTCGAGGAGGCGGGCAGGGGCGCCGCGGAGCTCCTGGGAGAGGACCTCGTAGCGACCGGCGCGTGGGCGGAGGCCGGGCGCATCGCCGCCGCCCGGCAGGACGCGGGGTTCTTCCGCGCCCGGGAGTCCGGTGTCGCGCTCCGGCGGGCTGCGGAGCTGCCGTCGCTCCCGGAGTCCGCCCGGGCGGCCGTGGAGCGGCTCCGCCAGGCCACGCGCGGCGGCGGCCCGCCGGACTGGGGCACGGTCGAGCGGGACCTGAACGAGCTGCTGCGGACCCTGGCGAGTTGACGCTCGGGGGTGGAGCCGCCCGTCCGGGGCGGCTCTACGCGCCTTCGGACTCCGACTGGGCGAGCATGCAGTTGAACGGGCTCCCGCCCCTGCTGGGCGGCCTCTTCAGAATGAGCTGGGCGGTCCTCACCGGGGGCTTGAAAACGGAGAAGTAGTGCTTGAAATGCACGGCTCCGGAGCCCACCAGGGTCTCGGAGGGCACGATGGGTAGATGCCGGACGAACAGGACGATGGCGTCTCCCATCGGGCGGGGCCGACGCAGCTCCTGGGACCGGGTCATGCCACGCAGCGGCTCACGCACCCACCTGAATCTCCCCGCGCGTACGCTCTGGACCCTGCACGTCACGTCGTGCGTGAGGATCACGTCCCTCCTGGTGCCATCGTCCCGCACGACGGTCCACTCCGCGGTCTCGCCGCTTTCGAACCGTACCCGCGGGGGGAGCGTGATGCGCGACGCTACGGTGCTCCGCGGCCCGGACCCGAGCTGTTCCCTGTCGATTCCCTTGCCGGCCAGTGCCCCCACGTCGACGACGGTGTCGGGGGCACGCTCTTCCATCCCGGTGCCACCGAGCCCCGAAAGGTCGAGCGCCCAGTCCCGCATGTCGAGATCCGGGATGCCTCCGGGGTAATCGAGTGTGGCCAGGTGCGCCTCGACGTGGGGACCGCCCGCACCCGTTCCGGTGCCGGGCATCAGGACGTGGAGGTTGCGCGTGCTCCGGTCCCGCACGAACAGGCACAGCCCGGTGAACGTTACGTAAAGATCCATTGTTTCCAGGGGAAGGAGGAGCCGTCAACCGCCCGCGTAGCGGAACCCGGCCCATGCCGCGGGCGAGCGGAGTGCGGGATCATCGGCATCGAGCAGGCGGAGCTGGGCCTGGCGGAGCGCGTCCGCACCGTCGCCGGAGCCGCGATAGGCGTGGTGGAACCCGACCATCAACTCGCGCGTGAGCGCATCGTTCACGCGCCACAGGCTCCCCACCACGCCGCCCGCCCCCGCCGCCAGCATGGCCCCCGAAAGCCCCGCGAAGCCGCCCGATCGTCCGCTCGTGGAGCGCTGGGTCTGGCAGGCGGAGAGCACCACCAGGCGGAGGTGGCCCAGGTCCATCCGCGCGATCTCGGCGGCGGTGAGCCGGCCGGGGGCCTCGCCTCCCGGCGCGAGGACCAGGTACGAGCGGACGGGGCGCTGGTCGTCGAAGACGGCGTGCCCCGCGAAGTGGAAGATTCCCGCCTGCTTCAGCGCCGTCGCCAGCGCGTCGCGGCGCGCCTCCGCGCCCGTCAGCACCACCGCGCCCGGGTAGCCTTGCGCGATCCTCCGGGTGTCGGCCGCCAGCCCGGGGAGCCGCTGCAGCCCCGGATGCTCCCGCGGCTCGAACGCGGGATCGGCTACGAAGAGCACGTCCCTGGACGGCTGCTCCGGGCGGCGCTCCGGGTGCGCCGCTTCGGCCAGGGTGTTCGCGAACCGGAGCGTATGGTCCTGGACGAGGTATCGCGCCCGGGCCCCGTCGCGGAGGGCGGCGAACGGGACCCCCGCCACCTCACCGTCGGCGATCAGCACGAGTGAAACCCCCTCGCCGAGCCGCGAGCGCACCGGCCGGACGAGCTGGTCGTACAGGACCGCGAGATCACCGCTCACCGAGTCGAGCGGCTGCCGCACCTCCAGGGCGGACCGCAGGCGGTCGATTCTCCGCAGCATGGCGTGCCGGTCCACGACACGGGTATGGAGCCGTACCGCGGTATCAGCGAGGGTGAAGACCAGGAGTGTGTCGCCGACGAGGGCGTACTCCACCGCGATCTCGCCCGGCGGCCCCCTGAGGCTGCCTCCCTCCCCCCGCTGCGCAATCGCGCCGGTGGGGCCGAACGAGGCGCGCCCGCGCTCCAGCGCCGCGAGTGCCCGGGAAGCCTGTCCCGCACGAACGTGCAGCATCGCCAGCCGGTCGGACACCTGGCGGGCCGTCTCCAGCATCGAGGCCCGCACTCCCGCTCCCTCCGCGCCGCTCAGGGTGTCCAGTACGGCGGCCACCCGGCTCAGGTCGGCGACCGCCGCCGCGGTGTCCCCCAGGACCAGGTTCGCCTCCGCCCGCCTCGGAAGGGCGGCGTTCAGCCGGGGTCTCACCCTCCCGGACCCGAAGAAGGAGACGACGGAGTCCAGCGCGGCGAGCGCGAGGGCGGGGTGGGTACGGATGGACAGTTCCGCATAAGCGAGCCGCAGATCCTGCTCGAGCCACGTGCGCTGGAAGGTGGGGGGGAGCGACGCGATGAGCGCGCGGCTCGCCTCCACGTCCCGGGCGGCCCCCTCCCGATCGCCGGCGGCGGTGCGGGCCAGCGCCCGCGTGAGCAGCGCCTCGGCGTGCACCGCCGGACGGACGTGCGCCGCCACCGAGACTCCCTCGTCGTGTACCCGCAGAGCCGCACGACGCAGGCCACGGGCGGTCGCCGCCTGCGCCGTGACGTACAGCAGGTTGTGCAACCAGAGCGATCCCTGGCGGTACGGGTGGAGCGTCTCGATCGCGCGGTACGCGGATGCGAACCCCGTATCCTCGTCTCCCATCCCGAACAGCGCCTCGGTCTCCATGGCCTGGACCGCTCCCAGGTGCTCGCGCTCGCCCGCCCGCCGGAACAGCCGCGCCGCCTCCAGGTACCGCCTCCGCGCCTCCGCGTAAGCTCCACGGCGGAGCAGCAGGGTGCCGAGGGACCAGTGCGCCCGGCCCGCGAGCGCGGGATGCCGCACCGGGTCCGCCCGTGCCGCAACCTGCCGGAAGAGCGCCTCCACGCCGCGGGCGCCGCCATAGAAGAGGGCGACTCCCCGGGAGTACGCCGCCCACTGCGCCAGGGCGGGTGATGCGCCTGCGTAGGCGTGCGCGACCTCGAAAGCGGCGTGCGCGCTGTCCGCCACGCGCTGATCGAGATGCCGCTGCGCCCGGGTGTACGCCGAGTGAGCCATCGCCAGCTTCCGTACCGTCACGGAATCCCCGGCATGGGTGCGGATGACGCGTACCGCGTCGGCGAGCGTCGCGTCGCCGCCCCGGCGCTCCAGGGACTCCGCGATGGCGGAGACCGCGCGCAGGCGGTCGCGCGCGCGGACGGCGTCCCCGTGCAGCACCGCCTCGCCCCACTCGCCCAGCAGACCGTTCAGGGCGAGGAGCCGCGCCTCCTGCGGGGCGCGCTCCGCGTACGCCGCCAGATCCACCGGGGACGAGCCCGCGGGTGGACGCGGCGCTCCCTCCGGCGCGGACAGCGACCGCATCCCGGCCCT
>DATAAL010000709.1:0-9232 GCA_036260145.1 Longimicrobiaceae bacterium
GCGCGCCCGCTCCAGGTCGCGCTGCGGGTGCGCGCCGACGGCCGCCCCTACCCGGAGGCGCCCGCGCTCATCCTTGCAGGCGTTGGGGTACTGGGCGCGCTTGCGGACGTCCTTGACGGTGATCAGCCCCTTCAGCACCCCCTGCTCGTCCACCACCGGGAGCTTCTCGATCCGGTGTCGGTGCAGGATCGTGACCGCCTCCTCCAGCGAGATCCCCACCCGGCCGGTGACCAGCCGCTCGCGCGTCATGGCGTCGGCCACCGGGCGGTCCAGGTCGGACTCGAACTGGAGGTCCCGGTTGGTGAGGATCCCGGCCAGGCGCCCCCCGTCCTCCACCACCGGGACGCCGCTCACCCCGAAGCGCTCCATCAGCCGCACCGCCTCGCGGAGCGGGGCGTCGGGACGGACGGTGATGGGGTCGGCGATCATCCCGCTCTCCGAGCGCTTCACCCGGTCCACCTCCTCGGCCTGCCGGGCGATGGACATGTTCTTGTGGATGATCCCGATCCCCCCCTCGCGGGCCATGGCGATGGCCATGCGCGACTCGGTGACGGTGTCCATGGCCGCCGAGACCAGCGGGATGGCCAGCGAGATGCCGCGGGTGAGCCGGGTCCGGACTTCGGTGTCGCGCGGGTGGACCTCGGAGCGGCGGGGGACGAGGAGGACGTCGTCGAAGGTGAGCCCCTCCCCCACGAAGCGGGCGGGGACCGCCTCCCCGCGCGGGAGACGGTCCCCCGCCGGGCGGAACGGGATCGCATCAGGACGGCTCATCGGACCTCCGTGAAGTGAGGCGCCCGCCGCCCCTTCCCTCCATCCGTGCGGGATGGGAGGTGCGGGGCGGCGGGCGCCGGTCGTGCACGTGTCGGAATCGGTGGTACCATGGGGAAAGATACGACGCGCCCGCCGCGGGTGTCAACGCCGTGCGCCTCCCTGCGTGGGAGCTACCGGACCCGCTGGTGCAGCAGCCTGCGGATCGGCTCGGGGAGGAAGGAGCCCGCCTTGTCCAGCCCCGAGATCGCCATCTCCAGGCTCGACATCTCCCCCTCCCAGTGGTCCAGGAGGACGTCCATCCCGGCGTTGTTCAGCAGGCGGTCCAGAGTGAGCGCCAGCAGGTACACGTCGTCCACCTGACCGAAGAACGGGATCACGTCCAGCAGGATGTCCACCGGCGAGAGGATGTACGCCACCGTGGCCAGGAGGAGCGCCTTGTCCAGCCGGGAGACACGCGGATCGCGGACCAGCCGGTACAGGAGCTTGACGAAGTTCGGGAGATCGCGGATGAGCTGCTTCACCCCCTCCGCGGTTCCCAGGTCGCTCCCGCGCGACCGGCGGCGCAGCCGGGGCGCCGGGACCGCGGCGGCGTCCTCCGCCGCCTCGTTGTCGACGGCGTGGAGCCGGGCACGGGGTACGTCGTCTCTGAACCTTGCCATGGCTGTCAGGGGTTGCGGTGGTCTGCCCCGCCGGATCCCGCGGGCGGGGGCGCCGAGGGATCCCGCGCCTCACCGGCGGGGAGGGACCCCGCGGGCGGCGACGCTGCCGTGGACACCACGGTCTTGACACCCTCCTCCACCTCGCGGATCAGGCTCCGCCCCGCCTCCGCCAGCCCCGAGAACATCCGGTCGGCGGTGCCCACGGCGGTGAGGGTCCCGCGGATGGTGCGGACGGTGAGCCCCTGGCCCCGCATCTTGTCCTCCAGCAGCTCGCCGAAGCGCTGCAGCGAGGTGGGAGCACGGGTGCTCTCCCGAGCGTACTTGGAGGACAGGAACTCGATATAGTCCAGTGCCTGGTAGAGCTGCTCCTCGGGGAGCGACTCGATGTGGCGCATCAGGCGCTGGCGGAGGACGTCGTGCATGGGTCCCTCGGGCATGCGGTGAACGGCGGCGCACGGCGCGAAAACCGTGCCTGCCCGGCGGGCGGAGGTGCCCGGACCGGGGTGGTCTTCCCCGTTGTACGTCCCCCGCACCACGCGGGTTTCGCCTTCCAATCTACTCCACCCCCCGCACGCGGCAAAGCGGACCACCGCTTGCCGCCCCCGCGGACCCGCGCGTAGCTTCCTCTGTCCGCGGCCGCCCCGGCCCACCCGGTCCCCTCCCCCGCTCCAGGACCGTGCCCCTGTCCGCTCCGTCGCCGCGCCTCCGGCGCTCCCTGCTGCCGTCGCTCGCTCTCCTGGCGCTCGCGCCGCTTCCCGCCTCCCCGCAGGGCGGCCTCTCCCGCTCGGAGCCGGCCGCCTGGGTGGGAGCGGGAGCGCTCTTCGTCGGCTCGCTCTTCCTGGACCGGGCGGTGGACTCCGCGGTCCCGGAGGGGGGCGGGACCCGGCTGGAGTGGGCGTCCGATGGGCTCAACCACCTGGGACGGCCGCAGGAGCTCCTTCCCGCCCTGGCGGGGGTGTACCTGGCGGGGAAGCTCGCCGGGTCCGGCCGGGTCTCTGCCTCCGCCGCGCACGTCGCGGCGGCGGTGCTCGCGGGGGGGGTGCCCAACGCCGCCCTGAAGTTCACGGTGGGGCGGGAGCGGCCGAGCGTCACCGACGATCCCCACCGCTACTTTCCCTTCAGCTCGAAGAACGCCCGCCAGTCCTTCCCCTCCGGCCACGTGGTGGTGGTCTTCGCCGCGGCGGACGCCCTCTCGCGGGAGGCGGGGCGCCCCTGGGTCTCCGCGCTCGGCTACGGCACCGCCGCGCTGGTGGCCTGGTCGCGGGTGTACGACGACAAGCACTGGACCAGCGACGTGGTGGGGGGCGCCATCATCGGCGTCCTCTCCAGCCGCGCGGCGCTGGGCCTCCTGCACCGCCGCTTCCCCCACGAGGGCACGGACGCCCCCCGCGTCGCCCTCGGCCCCGGCGGGATCTCCGTGTCCCTCCCCGTCCGCCGAGCCCCAGGACACCCTGCCACGGACCGGATTCCGCTCGATTGACGCACAACCCCCGGGGGATCTACCTTCCCCCCGGAGCGAGGTACGCACACAACCTTCCGGCCGGACGGACACGTGGCACTTCTTCCCCTTCGCCCCCTGGAGCCCGCGGCAGATGCCGTGGCGCTGTACGATGCCTGGCTCGCGGAGCTGGGCGAGGCGCTGGAGCGCGGCGACGACCGCTGGGAGCTGTGCCGGCGCACCCTCACCGGGATCTGGTACCCGGGGCTGGCCGACGCCGACCCGCAGCACCTCCCGCTCGCGATGCAGACCGCGCTGGCGCAGATGGACGCGCGCAACGTCACCCTGGAGCCCGAGTACTACGCCGAGGTGGACGAGGCGCTCTTCTACGAGCGCAAGCCGCTCCTCTGGATGTGGCAGATGTTCGACAAGAGCCCCCTGGGCGGGAACGTGCACCTGGGGGTTCGGTTCCGCCGCGTGCTGGCGCCGCACATCTTCCGGCGCGTGGGGCGCAACTTCAAGTGCTTCCACTTCGTGGAGTTCTCCTTCGGGTACAACCTGGAGGTGGGGGACGACGTGGTGGTGCACCGCAACGTCCTCCTCGACGACCGGGGAGGGATCGTCCTGGGGAACCGGGTCTCGATCTCCGACTACGCCAACATCTACTCGCACACCCACTCCATCGTGGACCAGGTGGACGTCTCCAACCTGAAGACGGTCATCGGCGACGGGGTGCGGATCACCTACCACGCCACCGTGCTCGCCGGGACGAAGGTGGGGGAGAACGCGATGGTGGGGGCGATGGCGGTGGCCACCAAGGACGTGCGTCCCTACCACGTGAACGTGGGGATCCCCGCCAAGTCGGTGCGGGTGAAGCCCGACGCTCCGCCCGAGGCGTACAAGGTGACGCTCCGCAAGGAGAGCGAGGCGGAGGGGGACGACTGACGGTGCAGATTGAACGGCAGAACTGCTTTTCGACTGCGGGGTTGGGCGTGTCCCCCGCTGGCGTGAGGGTCGGGCTGGCGCCCCGTAACACACGATACAACCGTGTGTAACGACGGCGAGCGCCTGGATACGTTGCCGGAGACTCGCACTCGAACGAGAGGCTGTACCCGTGGACGATAAAACCACGGGCGGGGTGGCTTCGGTCCCGGTGGAGACCGGCGATCCCGTCAACTCGCGCATCCTCGCAGTCTCCGAGGACCGCCTGCAGGGGTTCCAGGAGGAGCCGTTCCGGGAGATCTCGCGGCTGTCCGGGGTGGAGCCGGAGACGGTGCTGGAGCGCATCCGCGCCATGCTCGCCGCGGGGACCATCCGGCGCATACGTCAGACGCTGATGGCCACCAACCTGGCGCCCGGAGCGCTGGTAGCGTGGCAGGTGCCTCCGGAGCGGCTGGACGAGGCCTTCGAGTACATGTTCCGGGAGGATCCGTTCTCCGGGCACGTGGTGATCCGCTCCACCGACCGCGAGACCACCGGGTCGAAGTACCGGCTCTGGACCACTCTCAAGGTGCCGCAGGGCTTCTCCCTGCAGCGCCACTGCGAGCTCCTGGCGCAACGGACAGGAGTGCTCGCCTTCAAGCTCCTCCCGGCGAAGCGGCTCTTCACCCTGGGGGTGGGGCATGTCCGCCGACGCGGGCTGGAGCCGGGGGCGCGCTCCGACGAGCCGGGGCAGGTGCTCGACACCCGGGTGGTGCGGCTCGACGAGCTGGAGTGGCGGGTGCTGGTCGCCCTGAAGCGCGAGTTCGGGGTGGAGGAGATCCGGGACCACCCCTGGGTGGCGCGCGCGGAGGAGGCGGAGGTGCCGCTGGAGACCTTCCTGGAGGTGGCGCGCGACCTGAACCGGCGGGGGGTGGTCGGCCGCTTCTCCACCTTCCTGGAGCATTACAAGCCCAACGCCGCCGGGGAGCGCGTGACCCGCTACAACGCCCTCTTCCACTGGAGGGTGCCGCCCGGGCGGGAGATCGACGCCGGGCGGGAGGTAGGGCGCCACTACATCATGACCCACGCCTACTGGCGGGAGGGCGGCCCGGAGTTCGGCAGCGTCAACATCATGGGCGTGGCCCACGGGACCGAGAAGGAGACCGTCCTGGCGCACAAGGCCGCCATCGACCGGCACCTGGAGGAGGCCGGGATCCCGGTGGGGTACACCAACGTCTTCTGGGGGGGGCGCAGCGAGATCAAGCCGTCCGAGATCGCCCCCTCCGAGTACGTGAAGTGGTGCGAGCAGGTGGGGCTGGACCCCGATGAGATGCGCGCCGGGCCCGACGAGGCGGTGGGGAGCGTCTGACGCGCTCCCTCGCGCCGGGGCGCCCTCCTCCCCATCTTGATCTCGGACCGGAACGTCTCCACCCCGACCCCAGGGATCCATGCGCATGCAGCCACCGCGCATCTCCAGGCGCCTCCTCATCCCCGCCCTGGCGGGACTCCTCGCGCTCCTCGTCGCCCCGGAGACCGCGGGCGCCTGGGGCGACCACGGACACACCATCTCCGGCCGGGCCGCGGCTACCCGTCTCCCCCAGGCCATGCCGCGGTTCTTCCGGGACGCCACCCTGCAGCTCGGCTACCTGAACCCCGAGCCCGACCGCTGGCGCGAACGGGAGTTCCGGGAGATGGACGAGGCGTTCAGGTACGACCACTACCTGGATATGGAGCGCCTCACCCCGGCCTCGCTGGAGGCGCGGGACCGCTACACCTTCCTGTCCATCCTCCAGGCCGGGGGGATCCAGCGCCCGGCGCGTGACGTGGGGCTCCTCCACTTCCGGATCCTGGAGCTGTATCAGCGCCTGCGCACCGAGTTCCACCTGTGGCGCAACACCACCGACCCGCAGCGGCGCCGCTGGATCGAGCAGCGAATCCTCAACGACGCGGGGGTGCTGGGCCACTACGTGACCGATGGAGCCAACCCGCACCACACCACGGTGCACCACAACGGGTGGGCGGAGGGGTATCCCAACCCCAACGGGTACACCACCGACAACACCTTCCACCGCCGCTTCGAGAGCGAGTTCGTGGGCGCCCGCGTCACCCTGGGCGACCTCCTCCCCCGCATCGCCGCCGCCCCGCAGCGGCTCCAGGACCCGCGCGCGGACGTGCTGCGTTACCTGCGCAACTCCAACTCGCTGGTGGAGCGGCTCTATCAGCTCGACCGGCAGGCGGCGTTCAACGCGCAGAACACCTCGGCGGAGCACAAGCGGTTCGCGGTGGACCGGCTGGTTACCGGGGTGGAGATGCTGCGGGCACTTTGGTGGACAGCGTGGCTGGAGAGCGAGAACGCGCCACGGCGGCAGGAGTCTTGAGGGTCATCTGAACGGCCTGGAAATGGTGCACCATGCACCAGAATGGTAGCGGGCGAAGCGGCTCCCTGGATCCGTAGCGACGGTGCGCCACCCCCGAGGGACCCGCCCGTGATGAGTCAGATAAGGACAGCGACCCAGCGCAGGAGCGGGCTCTCAGGAGGTGGTTCCTGCGCCACCGAGAAAAAAACACAAAGTGGACACCGGGAGGTGACATCCGGCCGGATTCTTGATAGCTTGGTCCCCACGCGACGGCGCATTCGCCGCTCACGCCGGGGAGCGGCGGACGTACCGCTCGCGACACCCCGCCCGGACGCACCGCGGTGGGCACAGACCGGTCCCGAGCCAGCCCTCGATCCCATGTCCGTCACCGAATACCTCCAGCAGCATCGCGAGCGCCACCTCCGGGAGCTGTTCGACTGGCTCCGCATCCCGAGCATCAGCGCCAAGACCGAGCACCGCGACGACACCCGCCGGGCCGCCGAGTGGCTGGCCGAGCGGATGCTGGAGGCCGGGCTGCAGACGGCCGAGGTGATCCCGACCGCCGGGCACCCCATCGTGATCGGCGAATGGCGCGGTGCCCCCGAGGGTGCCCCGACCCTGCTGGTGTACGGGCACTACGACGTACAGCCCGCCGAGCCTCTGGACGAGTGGCACTCGCCCCCCTTCCAGCCCGAGGTCCGGGACGGGAACATCTACGCCCGCGGCTCCGTGGACGACAAGGGGCAGGTGTACTTCCACCTCAAGGCCGTGGAGGCCCACATCGCCACGCGGGGAACCCTCCCCGTGAACGTCGTCTTCGTGGTGGAGGGGGAGGAGGAAGTCGGCTCGCCGCACCTGCAGAGCTTCCTGGTGGAGAACCGGGACCGGCTTCGCTGTGACGCCGTGCTCATCTCCGACACCACCATGTTCGCCCCCGGCCTCCCCTCCATCACCATCGGACTGCGGGGGCTGGCCTATATGGAGGTGCACGTCCAGGGACCGGCCACCGACCTGCACTCCGGATCGTACGGCGGCGCGGTGGTGAACCCCGCCAACGCCCTGGCGAAGATCATCGCCCGGCTGCACGACGAGCACGGGCGCATCACCGTCCCGGGCTTCTACGACGACGTCGTCGAGATCTCGGCCGAGGAGCGCGAGGCCACCGCCCGGCTCCCCTTCAGCGAGGCGGAGCTGCGGGAGGAGGTGGGCGCCCCCGCGCTGGGCGGCGAGGAGGGGTGGAGCGCCCTGGAGCGGCGCAGCGCCCGTCCCACGCTCGACGTCAACGGCCTCCTCTCCGGGTACACGGGCGAGGGCGCCAAGACCGTGCTCCCCGCGCGCGCCATGGCCAAGATCTCCATGCGCCTGGTCCCCGCGCAGGATTACCGCGACATCGGGGAGAAGTTCTCGCGCTACGTGCGGAAGATCGCCCCGGAGGGGGTCACGGTGCAGGTGGAGACCCTGCACGGGGGGCAGCCCTGGCACGTCGATCCGACGGCGCCCATCTTCCAGTCCGCCACCCGTGCCCTCGAGCGCGCCTTCGGGCGGGCGCCGGTGTTCACGCGCGAGGGTGGCTCCATCCCCATCGTGCAGGCGTTCGAGCAGACCTTCGGCGCCCCGGTGGTCCTCCTGGGCTTCGGCCTCCCCGGGGAGAACGCGCACGCTCCCAACGAGTGGATGTCGCTGGACAACTTCTACCGCGGTGCGGAAGTCATCGCCGCGCTGTACGATGAGCTATAACGAACACATCGCGCGCCCCCGGACCGCCACCCCCTCCGTGGAGCGCGAGATCCGGGACTTCCTGGAGGAGCACGTCAAGGTGCTCGCTCCGCTCCTCCGGGAGTCGCACCTCGCGTCGTGGAGCGCCGCGACCGGCGAGGGGGGAGCGGAGGCCGAGGAGCGGTCGGCGCTCACCCGTGCTGCGGTGAAGCGGCTGTACGCCAACGCGGGGAACGCCGCGCGGGTCCGCGCCTGGCTCCGCTCCGGCGAGGTCCGCGACCCACTCCTCCATCGGCAGCTCGTCCTGCTGGACCACGAATACACCGGGAGCCTCCTCTCCGAGGAGACCATCGAGGACCTGATCCGCCGCAGCGCGTCGCTGGAGCAGACCTTCTACACCTTCCGCGCCTCGCTGGACGACGAGCGAGTGGGGAATAACCTCCTCCTGGAGGTCCTCCGCGACGAGACCGACGGGACCCGTCGGCAGCGGGCGTGGGAGGCGAGCAAACAGGTAGGCCGCGAGGTGGCCGAGCCGCTGCGCGAGCTGGTGCGGCGCCGCAATACGGCGGCCCGGTCGCTGGGCTTCGACAACTACTACCGGATGGAGCTGGAGCTCCAGGAGCTGGACGAGGAGCGCCTGTTCGGCATCCTGGACGAGCTGAGGGAGCTGAGCGACCCTGCCTTCCGCGAGCTGCGCTCCGGGATGGACGCCACCCTGGGGGAGCGCTTCGCGATCCGCCCGGACGAGCTGCGTCCCTGGCACTGGCAGGACTTCTTCGGGCAGGAGGCGCCCTCGGTTTCCCCGGTAGATCTCGATGTCTTCTTCCAGGACGCGGACCTGGAGGAGACGGCGGCGGTGTTCTTCCGGGGGATCGGCCTCCCCGTGGATGACGTCCTGGAGCGGAGCGACCTGTACGAGCGCGAGGGGAAGGACCAGCACGCCTTCTGCATCGACATCGACCGGCAGGGGGACGTGCGCACGCTGTGCAACCTGCGCCCCAACGAGAAGTGGATGTCCACGCTGCTCCACGAGCTGGGGCACGCGGCGTACGACAAGTTCATCCCCCGCTCCCTCCCCTTCCTCCTCCGCAGCCCGTCGCACACGCTCTCCACCGAAGCCATCGCCATGTTCATGGGCCGCCTCACCCGCGACCCGGAGTGGCTGCGGGAGGTGGTCGGGGCGGATCTCGGCGAGACGGAGGCAGAGGACATCCGGCGGCAGCTCCGCGCGGGGATGCTGGTGTCGGCGCGCTGGATCCTGGTCATGGCCTACTTCGAGCGGGAGCTGTACCGGGACCCCGACCGCCCCGACCTCAACCGGCTCTGGTGGGACCTGGTGGAGCGCATCCAGTTCATCCGCAGGCCGGAGG
>DATAAL010000710.1:0-2827 GCA_036260145.1 Longimicrobiaceae bacterium
ATGGTGACGATCTCCCCCGCCTCCCGCGCCCGCTGCGCCGCGGGGAGGACGGACGACTCCACCCCGACCACCCTCACCTCCGGCCGCGCCTCCTTGACGGCCATGGCGATCCCGGAGATCAGCCCTCCCCCTCCCACCGGCACCACCAGCGTGTCCATCTCCGGGCACTGCTCCAGCAGCTCGAGTCCGATCGTCCCCTGCCCCGCGATCACCCGCGGGTCGTCGAAGGGGTGGACCAGCGTCTGCCCCTCCTGTTCCATGATCCGCACGGCCTCGGCCATGGCCTCGTCGTACACCGAGCCGTGGAGCACCACGCGCGCGCCGTAGCGCTCGGTGGCGGACACCTTCACCAGCGGAGTGCGCTCCGGCATCACGATGGTGGCGGGGATCCCCAGGCGGCGGGCGTGGAAGGCTACCCCCTGCGCGTGGTTCCCCGCGCTCGCCGCGATCACCCCCTTGCGGCGCTCCTCGGCGGTGAGAGCGAGCATGCGGTTGAGCGCCCCCCGTTCCTTGAAGGAGCCGGTGCGCTGCAGGTTCTCGAACTTGAACCAGGCGCGCCCCCCGAACATCTCCCCGAAGGTCTCGGAGGGAGTGCAGGGAGTGAAGACGACCTGGCCCGAGATGCGGCCCGCGGCTTCGCGGATATCCTGGAGGAGGAGCATCGATTGCGCCGCAACGTTGGGCGGGTGGATTGCCGTGGCGAGCCGAATGTGATAACCTCCCGGGAGACGACGAGCAAGGGAGCGGCTCGGCGTCCGACGCGCTGCTCGCCTCCCCCGGACATTTTCCAGCTCTCCTTGCACGACTTTCCGCTAGAGCTCCTGCGCGACCGCCTCGCGGCCCGTCCGGCCCGGCGCGCCTCGGACCCGGAGGCGGCACGGGCGGCGGTGGCACTCGTGTTGCGGCCGGCACCCGAGGACATCGAGCTCCTCCTGATCAAGCGCGCCGTGCGTGTCGGAGACCCGTGGTCCGGGCACATGGCGCTCCCGGGCGGAAGGAGCGAGCCGGGAGACGCGGACGCCTCCGCCACCGCGGTGCGCGAGACACGGGAAGAGGTGGGGATCGACGTCACCGTCTGGGGACCGCCGCTCGGCTCCCTCTCCGATGTGGCACCCCGCAGTGGTGCGCCGCGGATCGTGGTGTCGCCCTTCGTGTTCGCTGTTCCCGCGGAGACTGTCGCCACCCCCAATCCCGAGGTGGAAGCCGCCGTGTGGATCCCTCTCCGGGAGCTGGCGCACCCCGACGCCGCTACCGAGTACCTCCTCGGGACCGTCACGGGCGACCCCCGCCGCTTTCCGGCGTTCGGGACGCGCGGGTACGTGATCTGGGGGCTGACCCACCGGATCCTCACCGACTTCCTGGAAGTCGCCCTCCCCCTGCCGGAGCCGGAGGGCGCACTGTGAGCGGGAGCCGCGCGCTGGTCCTGGGGTGCGGGTACGTGGGGCTGCGGCTGGCGCGGGCGCTGGCCGGGCGCGGGACGAGCGTGGTGGGTACCACCCGCAGTGCGGAGCGCATGGACGAGATCGCCGCGGCCGGGGCCCGGCCGGCCATCGCGGACGTGCTGGACCCCGCCACCCTCCTTCCCCTGGCGGAGTGGCACCCCCACGTGGTGTTCGACCTGGTCCGCCCCCAGCCGACGGGGGAGGACAGCTATACGGTGGAGGGGACCCGCAACGCGGTGCGGGCCTTCGCCGCGACCCTCCCCGACGCGCTGGTGTACGTCAGCAGCACCTCCGTGTACGGCCGGCGGGAGGGAGAGTGGACCGATGAGACCACCCCTCCCTTACCGTCTTCTCCGATAGGGGAGGCGCGGGTGGAAGCGGAGCGGACCTATCTGGAGGCGTGGCGCGACTCCGGGCTCCCCGTGCGGATCTGCCGCGTCCCGGGGCTCTACGGCCCCGGACGCACGCTGCGCGAGCGACTGGAGCGCGGGGCTTACCGTCGGCTGGACGACGACGACCACTGGGTATCCAGGATCCACGTGGACGACCTGGTGATGGGGTTAATTGCCGCCTGGGAGCGTGGACGCCCCGGGGAGACCTACCTCCTGTGCGACGACGAGCCGGTCACCGGGGCCGAGTACGCGGAGCTGACGGCGGACCTGCTGGGGCTCCCCCTCCCGCCGGCGGTGCTGCGCGAGGATATCCGCCACGACCTGTCCGGGAGCGCCTTCGAGCGGCGGGTCGGTGCCCGCCGCTGCTCCAACCGGCGGATGCGGGAGGAGCTGGGGGTGATCCCCATCTATCCGTCGGTGCGTGAAGGCGTCCCCGCCGCCCTCCGCGAGGAAGGGGTGCTGTGAGCGGCGCATGGCCCGTGAGACCGTTGTCCTGACCCTGACTCCGCGCCAGGCGGAGGCGCTCCGCGCCCTGGCCGCCCTGGAGGAGCTCCCCCCCGAGGTGTACGCGGCGGAGGTGCTGGTCAAGCACCTGTACCACGCCTACACCCCGGAGGTCTACGCCGCCGAGGTGCTCGTCAAGCACCTGTACCACGCCCACACCCCCGAGGCTGCCGCCCGTGCCGAGCAACGACCCACCGATCTCCGCTGAATCGCTCTCCTTCCTCGAACGACTCCTCGACGCCAGCGGACCCAGTGGTTTCGAGCTCCCGGCCGCCCGCGTCTGGCGCGCCGAGGCGGAGCGGATCGCGGAGCGGGTGGAGGCGGACGTGAGTGGCAACTCCATCGCCACCCTGAACCCGGGCGGCGTGCCGCGGGTAATGCTCGCCGGGCACATCGACGAGATCGGCCTGATGGTCACCTACGTCGACGAGGACGGCTACCTGTACGTCGACGGGATCGGCGGGTGGGATGCGCAGGTTCTGGTCGGCC
>DATAAL010000711.1:0-8181 GCA_036260145.1 Longimicrobiaceae bacterium
CGGAAAAGCGGCGCTCCAGGAACTTGGTGTCGACGTCTCCGGCGATGAAGTCGGGGTCGTCCATCATCTCCAGCAGGAAGGGGATGGTGGTGTGGACGCCTTCCACGACGAAGGTGGCGAGGGAGTTGCGCATCCGTGCGATCGCCTCCTCGCGGGTGGTGCCGTGCACGATCAGCTTCCCCAGCAGGGAGTCGTAGTACTGGGGCACCCGATACCCGGCGTAGACGTGGGTGTCGATCCGCACCCCCAGCCCCCCCGGAGGGTGGAAGGTGGTGATCGTCCCCGGGGAGGGGGCGAAGTTACGGGAGGGGTCCTCCGCGTTGATCCGGCACTCGATGGCGTGGCCGCGCAGCTCCACCGGCCCCTCCGGCACGGAGAGCGGGAGCCCGCCGGCCGCCCGGATCTGCTCCTTCACCAGGTCGAAACCGGTGACCATCTCGGTGACCGGGTGCTCCACCTGGATGCGGGTGTTCATCTCCATGAAGTAGAACGACCCGTCCTCGTTGAGAAGCATCTCGATGGTCCCGGCACCGACGTAGTCGATGGCCCGCGCGCCGCGGACGGCCGCCTCCCCCATCCGCTCCCGAAGCTCAGGGGTCAGGGCCGGAGAGGGGGCCTCCTCGATCAGCTTCTGGTGCCGGCGCTGGATGGAGCAGTCGCGCTCCCCCAGGTGGATGATGCGGCCGTGCTGGTCGCCCAGGATCTGGAACTCGATGTGCCGGGGGCGGGCCAGGTACTTCTCGATGTACACGGTGTCGTCGCCGAAGGCGGCGGCGGCCTCGTTGCGCGCCATGGAGTACTGGCGGACGAACTCCTCCGCGTCCTGAGCGACGCGCATCCCCTTCCCTCCGCCGCCCGCGGCTGCCTTGATGAGGACGGGGAAGCCGATCTCGCGGGCGGAGGCCAGAGCCGCCTCCGGGTCGGCGATGGCGTCCGTCCCGGGGACCACCGGGACCCCGACCTCCACCATGGTGCGGCGGGCTGCGGCCTTGTCCCCCATCAGACGGATCTGCTCGGGGGTGGGACCGATGAAGGTGATCTGGCTTCGTTCGCAGATCTCCGAGAACTCCGCGTTCTCCGCCAGGAAGCCGTACCCCGGGTGGATGGCGTCGGCGCCGGTGATCTCGGCGGCGGCGATGATCCGCGGGATGTTCAGGTAGCTCTCTCGCGCAGCCGGCGGACCGATGCACACCTCCTCGTCGGCGAAGCGGACGTGGAGGGACTCACGGTCGGCCTCGGAGAAGACCGCGACGGTACGGATCCCCATCTCCTTGCAGGCGCGGATGACGCGCAGTGCGATCTCGCCCCGGTTGGCGATCAGGATCTTGCGGAACATCCTCCTCACCTCCCCCGGCTGGATCCCACATTGGTCCACCCCGCGTCGGAGGCGGACTCCACGCCGGAGACCCGGAGCGCGAACTCCGACGGGTTGGAGGCGTAGTGCATCGCCCAATCGAAGGAGATCAGGCCGCGCTGGTATAGGTCCATCAGGCTCTGGTCGAAGGTCTGCATCCCGTACTGTGTCCGCCCTTCGGCGATCAACTCGGGGATCGTTTGCGTCTGGTCGGTGGCGCGGATCCGGTCTGCCACCGTGGCGGTGTTGACCAGGATCTCGGCGGCGGGGACCCGCCCCTTCCCGTCGGCGCGGGGGATCAGGCGGAGCGAGATCACCGCGCGGAGCGCCACGGCCAGCAGCATCCGGATCTCGGAGTGCTGATGGGGCGGGAAGAAGGAGATGATCCGACCGATGGTCTGCGCCGCGTCCGTGGTGTGCAGCGTGGACAGCACCAGGTGCCCCGTGTCCGCCGCCTTCAGCACCGTCTCCATGGAGGTGTGGTCGCGGATCTCCCCGAGGAGGATCACGTCCGGGTCCTGCCGGAGCACGTAGCGCAGCGCGTCGTGGAAGGAGTGGGTGTCGGTCCCCACCTCCCGCTGCGAGATGATCGACCGCGCGTCCCGGTGCAGGAACTCGATGGGGTCCTCCACCGTCACGATGTTCACCGAGCGGGTCTCGGCGAGGTGGCGGATCATGGAGGCCAGCGTGGTGGACTTCCCGCTCCCCGTCACCCCGGTCACCAGCACCAGGCCCCGCGGGGAGACGGCGATCTGCTTGATCACCTCGGGGAGGTTCAGGTCGTCCAGCGGCGGGACCTCGAAGGGGACCGCCCGGAAGGAGAACCCCAGCGTCCCCCGCTGCTGGAAGATGTTGGTGCGGAACCGCCCCAGCCCCTGCACGCCAACGGCGAAGTCGATCTCCTTGCGCTCCGCGAAGAGCTCACGCTGACGCGGATTCAGGAGCTGGTCGGCGCACTTCTTCAGGTCCTCGGGGCGGAGAGCCGGGAGCGAGGTGTCGTGCAGCTCCCCGTGGATGCGCACGATCGGGGCCCGCCCCGCCTTGAGATGCAGGTCGGATGCGCCCCGGCGCACCATCTCTTCCAGGGCTTCCCGAAGCACGAACTCCCGTCCGGCGCCGGAGGGTCGCCCCAGGGGCGGGACTCCCTCCTGCGCCCACTCCTCATCGGCTCTCACGCGTCGGGCTCGATGCGGAAGAGGACCTGGCCGTACTCCACCGGCTCGGCGTTCTCCACGCAGACCTCGCGGATGACGCCGGAGACCTCCGCCTCGAGCTCGTTCATGAGCTTCATCGCCTCGAGGATGCAGAGCGTCTGCCCCCTGCTGACCCGGGTCCCGACCTCCACGTACGGCGGCGCTTCGGGGGCGGGGGCATGGTAGAAGGTTCCCACCATCGGCGACTTGACCTCCACCAGGTTGCTCCGCGCCGGGGCGGGCGCGGGGGCCGAAGCAGCACCTCCGGTCTGCGCCGTGGCCGTGGCCGGAGCCGCGGCGGGAGGGGAGTATTCCATCGCCGGGAGCGCGGGGGCCGCGGCGGCCACCGGAGCGGGCGGAGGCGTCTTCGCGATCCGGATACGGGTCCCTCCCCGGGAGATCTCCAGGGAGTCGATCCCGCTCCCGTCCACTGCGTCAATCAGCCCGCGGAGGAAGTCGAGATCGATCATTTGTTGGCGCGCTCCATGTACTTGTCTTCACGCCGGTCGACGCGGATGACGTCGCCCACGTTGAGGAAGAGGGGCACCTGCACCACCGCGCCCGTCTCCAGCCTGGCCGGCTTGGTTCCCCCCGTAGCCGTGTCGCCCCGGACACCGGGGTCGGTATCCACGATCTCCAGCGTGACGAAGTACGGCAGCTCCACGGAGATCACCTTCTCGCCGTGCACCAGCCCGTCGCACTCCATCCCCTCCTTGAGGTACTTCAACTGGTCCTCCCCGATCACCTCGGCCGCGAGGGGGACGTCGTCGTAGGTCTGGGAGTCCATGAAGTGGTACAGGTGCCCGTCGTTGTAGCTGTACGTCATGGGCCGGTGCTCCAGGCGCACCTCGTCGACGCGCTCGCCCGCGCGGAACGTCTTCTCCAGCACGGCGCCGGTGAGGACGTTCTTCAGTCGGCTGCGCACCACGGTGTTCCCCTTCCCCGGCTTGTGGTGCTGGAACCAGAGGATGGTGAAGAGCGTGCCATCCAGGTTGATGACCATCCCGTTGCGGAAGTCGGCCGTCGTCGCCACTGAAAGATCTCCCTATGCGTTAAACGGACACGGAACGTCGCTCGCCCCGCCGGCCGAGGTATCCGATCAGTGCGCGGAGCGCCAGAAGGTAGCTGTCCGCACCGGACCCGGAGACCACGCCGAGCGCCCGGTCCGCGAGGTACGAGCGGTGGCGGAACTCCTCCCGGGCGAAGACGTTGGAAAGATGCACCTCGACGTACGGGCGCCCCACTCCCAGCAGCGCGTCCCGGAGGGCGACGCTGGTGTGCGTGTATGCGCCCGCGTTCACCAGGAATCCTTCCACCCGGGGTCCGGCCTGCTGGACGTGGTCCACCAGCGCACCCTCCGAGTTGGACTGGAAGAACTCCACCTCCGCCTCCAGGTGCGTGGCGAGCGAGGCGACAGCCGCGTTCACGTCGGTCAGCGTCACGCGCCCGTACACCTCGGGCTCCCGCGAGCCCAGGAGGTTGAGGTTTGGACCGTGGACGACCGCGATCCTCACCGCTTCAGGCTCTGGAGCCAGGCCTGGAACGATTCCAGGTCCTCGTCGTCCTCGCCGTCGGACCCGGCCGCAGGCGGTGCAGGCTCCGCGGAGCGTCCGGGCTCGGGAGCCGAAGGCACCGCGGGGGACGGCGGCGCGGCGGCCTCGGGGGCCGGCGTCTCCGCCACGTCCATGAAGAATTCCTCGAAGGAGAAGGCGCTCTCCGCCGGGGAGGGTGGCGGCGCGGACTCCTCCGCCGGCGGAGGTGCCGGGGCTGCCTCCCACGGGTACGGCTCGTCCTCGGCAGTCGAGGCCCCGGGCTCCACGGCGAGCTGTCCCTCGATCCCGACCACCCCCGCCTCTCCGCTCTCCCCGGACACCGGCACAGCCATCCAGGGCAGGTCGTCACCCCCTCCCTCGCTCTGCTCTCCGGTGGCCTCCGGTTCCGCCGCTGTGGTCTCCGCGGCCGCGGCTGGAGAAGCCGTCTCCGCAACGCCCGCGCCAGGACGCCAGGCCGCGAGTGAAGCCAGGTACTCGCGCACGCTGCGCACCGGGGTGCCGTGTGCAGCCGGGGGCGGAGTTGCGGCCGCTCCCCACTCCTCCCCGGAGACGGCGTCCGCGTCGGTGGGTTCCACCTCGTTCCGCGCCCCGGCGAAGGCGGGGAGGGCGCCGTCGGACGGCATCTCCGCGAAGCCGGTCTCGAAGGAGGAGGCGAAGGCGTCCACGTCCTCCCGGGAACCGGGGGTGTCCGGGGCGGGAGCGGCCTCCGGCGCGGCCTCGATCCAGTCCGCCGCACCTGCGTGGACCAGGGGGAGATCGGGTGCCCCACCCAGGTCGACATCACCGACCGGAGTCGCCGTCCCGGTGTCGAAGGCCCCGGGAGCGAGGGCCGCGCCGGCCTCCGGCTCCAGGAAGTGCCCGTTGGCGCGCAGCTCCATCTCGCGGAGCCGGTCTTCCAGGACGGCGTCCCCGCCCCGCCGCCGGATCAGCTCCCGGTACACCTCGGCCGCCCGGTCGTAGAACCCCTGGCGGGCGTACAGCTCGGCGATGGTCTCCGTGACTACCTCCCCGTCGTCCATCTCCTCCGGGGCGCCGTAGGCGTGCGGATCCAGGTCGACGGCACCCCCGGCAAGCGGGTCCCATTCGCCCGTCCCGCCGCCGGACCACGCCTCCGCGCCGCCCGTCGCCCCCGTCCCGGCGTCGGTCATCTCGATCTCGCCGAGGTCGATGCCGCCGTACAGCTCTGGGGAGGTCTCCTCGCCGGGAGCTTCACCGGGGGGGGTATCCGCCTCCAGCGAGATCTCGCCCCAGGAGAGCGTGTCGTCCGCGGTATCCGCCGGGGAGGCGGCTCCGGCATCTCCCCCCTCGGGACCCCACCCGAGGGGGTCCTGGACCGTCCCGAGGTCCCCGGCGGGAATCTCCGCCTCGTTCCGGCCCCACTCCGCCGCACCGCCCGGGATTTGCTCGTCGGCGGCAGCCTCCAGCGACTCCAGCGCCTGCCGGGCGTCTTCATTCATCGGGTCCACCGCGAGCAGCTCCCGGTACCAGCGCGCCGCCTCGTCGCTGCGCCCCCCCGCGACCGCCAGCTCCCCGAGCGACCGCAGCGCGATCAGGTTCTGGGGGTCCACCGACAGGACGTAGCGGAACTCCCCCACCGCCTCCCCGGTGGCTCCGCGGTCCGCCAGGCACCGTCCGAGGACGATGTGCGCGCTGAGGTAGTCGGGGTGGCGGCGCAGCCCCTCGCGGAGGAGCGCCTCGGCCTGGTCGACCTCCCCCATCCCCCGGTAGGCGTTCGCCAGTGGAACGAAGTACCGGCCCTGGGGGTTCTCAGCGTGGTAACGCTCGAGCTTCCGGACTTCCGCGACCAACTCGGAAGGTACCTCTGCCATGACTCTCCTGCGCGCAAAAAATGGCGGGGGCGCGAACGGGCAAGAAGAGGTGCAACTTACAGAACGGCCTCCGGGCGTGTCAACAGAGATCCGGGCCCGCGCGCGGGACGGGTTGCGCCCCTCGGCGCTCGTAAATATTTTTTGCGACTTCACCTTCGCGCCCCTCGCCCAACCTTCAGGCCAGCGCGGTACTCCTTTTCGATATTCCGGAGATTGAAGCGCTTATGATGCAAATGTTGCGGGGTAAGGCCGGGAAGATCCTCGGCGTGATCTTCGCCCTGGCCTTCGTGGGCTGGATGTTCTTCGAGCTGGGGCTGGGCGTCACCGGCCAGGGCCCGACCGCCAACACCAACGAGCTCGGCCGCGTCAACGGCGAGCCCGTCCTGTACCCGCGCTACCAGGCGGTCATCCAGGAACTCAGCCAGCAGGCTCAGCAGGGGGGGGCGCAGCTCTCCGCCGAGCAGCGGCGGGAGCTGGAGGAGGCGGCGTGGAACCGCATCGTGGACGAGATGCTGATCGAGCAGGCCATCCGGGAGCGCGGAATCCGGGCGAGCGACGAGGAGGTGCGCCAGGCGGTGCTCTCCAACCCGCACCCTTCGCTGATGCAGAACGAGCTGTTCCTCACCAACGGGCAGTTCGACCTGGCCAAGTACCAGAGGTTCCTCACCGGTCCCACGGCGAACGAGGAGCTCCTCCTCCAGCTCGAGGACTACTACCGCGCGATGGTGCCGCAGAGCAAGCTCTTCCGCCAGGTGGCCGCCGGGACGTACGTGTCGGACGCGCAGCTCTGGCGCTCCTGGCAGGACCGCAACGAGACCGCGACGGTGGAGTACGTCGCGCTGGACGTGGCGCGGCTGGTCCCGGGCGACGTGCAGGTGACGGACCGGGAGGTCCGGAGGTACTACGACGACCACCCGGACGAGTTCAAGCGCGACGCGAGCGCACGGCTTACGCTGGCGGTGCTCCCGAGGACCGCGACCGCGGCGGACACCGCGGTCACGCTGCAAAGGGCGCAGGCGCTGCGCGCCGAGATCGTGGGGGGAGCGGACTTCGCGGCGGTGGCGAAGCGGGAATCGGCCGACCCGGGCTCCAAGGACCGGGGGGGAGACCTGGGGAGCTTCGGGCGGGGCCAGATGGTCCCGGCGTTCGAGCAGGCGGCCTTCTCCCTCCCGGTGGGAGAGGTGTCCCAGCCGGTGCTCTCCCCCTTCGGCTATCACCTGATCCAGGTACAGGAGCGCAGCGGCGACCAGGTGAAGGCGCGTCACATCCTCCTCACGATCGAGAAGAGCGAGGAGGAGCAGGACCGCTTCCTGGCCAGGGCGGACTCGCTGGAGAGCCTGGCGGAACGGCAGGGGCTGGAGCGCGCCGCCCGCGCCATGGGCGTCTCGATCCGCACCGGGGTGACCGTGTCGGAGGGGTCGCCCTTCGTACCGGGGATCGGCTCCGCGCTGGAGGCGGTCGAGTGGGCCCAGGTCGAGGCGAGGGACGACGAGTCCGGCCGGGGCGGCAGGGGCGCGATCAGCGAGCTGATGGAGACGGAGCAGGCGTTCTACGTGGCGAGGCTGGAGTCCTACACCCCCGAGGGAAGGCTCTCCCTGGCCGAGGCCACGCCGCAGATCCGCCGCCAGCTGGTGCTGGAGAAGAAGCAGGCACGCGCCGCCGAGATCGGCCGGCAGATGACGGCTGAGGTACGCGGCGGGAAGACGCTGCAGCAGGTGGCGGCCGCGCGGGGGCTGGAGGTCCGGACCGCCGGTCCCTTCACCCGCGTGGACCCCAACCCGGTCTTCGGCCAGGCGAACGCCGCGATCGGCGCCGCCTTCGGCGTGCCGGTCTGGAGGGTCGGCGACCCGGTCAGGACCTCCGCGGGGGTGTTCATCATCCGCCCGGTGGCGCGCACCGAGGCCGACCGCAAGGCCTGGGAGGCGCAGAAGCGCCAGCAGCGTAACCTGATTCTGGCCCGCCTTCAGCAGGAGGCCGTGACCCGGTGGATGCAGGGGCTGCGCGAGCAGGCGGAGATCGAGGACCGCCGCAAGGAGGTCCTCCAGCAGAGTGCGTAGGCGAGCGCAGACTGGAAGGCGAAGGGCCCGCTCCCGGAAGGGGGCGGGCCCTTTCTTTATCGTTGGTTTGCGGTTGTTGCTGTTGGAGGTATGCCAGGAGGACACGGCGAAGAGAAATCGTGCAGCGACCCGCTATGCGGGTACCCCGGGCGCCCGAGGACGGCGACCGAGACGTACTTCACGTACGTCGCAGGG
>DATAAL010000712.1:0-3263 GCA_036260145.1 Longimicrobiaceae bacterium
CCCCGCCGTAGGGCTGTCCCCGCACGTCCGAACCCAGCGCCTCCTTGAGGAAGGCGTCCACCCCCAGCGTCACCTTGGTGGTCCGCAGACTCCCGGACACCACCTCCCGGTCCCCCTGCTCGCACAGGATCCCGTAGACGACGGCGGTGTGGACGTTCTCCTCCATCAGGAGGAAGTCGGCCGCCTGGGGGATCGCGTCGCGATCGGCCCAGCGCAGGTATCCCACCCCCGCCACCGAGAACCCGTTCCGGATCTCGCGGCGCGCCAGCGCGGCCTCGATCGCGTCCATGGTGGCGTGCGACTTCTGCACGCACAGCACCCGCTCCAGGAGGTCGGCGTCCACGAACTCGCTCAGGTACGCCGCCGCGTGGTACTCGGGCTCCCGCGCATGGATGAAGCCGTCGGTCTCGCTGTGCAGCCCGTGCATCAGCGCCGTCGCCATCTGCACGTGGAGGCGGTTGTCCGGGTCCAGGCGAAGGACCTTCCCGCTCCGCAGGTACTCGGTGAAGAGGGTGGCCGCGGCGCCCACCGGCCGGATGTCGGCGAAGATGGGGTCCAGGAGGTCCTGCACGTCGTGGTGGTCGATCACGGCCAGGGTGGGCACCCCCGCGTCCCGGAGGCGCGCCGTGAGGTGGGTGGTGGTGCCCTGGTTGTCCACGAACACCGCGGCGTTGTAGCGCTCCAGCTCCATCCCGTCGTGGAACCGCGTGAGCTGGATGTTCAGGAGGTTGACCAGCGCCAGGTTCTCGGGGTGGGAGATCTGCCCGTCGTACACCACGTCCACCTCGATGTCGAAGAGGCGGGCGATCTCCCGGTACGCCAGCCCCGAGGAGATCGCGTCCGGGTCCGGGAAGTCCTGGATGGCCACCAGGTGGCGCTCCCCCCGGCGGGCGGCCAGGAGGTCGGCCAGCTCGGCGGCGCGGCTCGCGCTCTCCTCCTCCGGCCCGCACGGCCCGGGCACGGCGTCCTGCCTCCACTCCGCCCCGCTCTCCATCCGCTGCGACATGGCTCGCTCCGCTTTCCGTGGCCCCGTCACCCCTCCTACCTGCCGTCGCTCCGCGGCCGGTGGAAGAAGAAGCCCTGCGTCAGATGGACGCCCAGCCCCTTCACCGTCTCGTACTCCTCCTCCCGCTCCACCCCCTCCGCGATCACCAGGATCCCGTTGTCGTTGGCGAACTGGACCATGGTCTCCACCAGGTTCTGCTTCATGAAGTTGGCGTCGATGTTGGAGATCAGGGAGATGTCCAGCTTGATGAAGTCCGGCGCCAGGTTGGCGATACTCCCCAGCCCGGCGTACCCTGACCCCGCGTCGTCCACGGCGAAGCGGAAGCCGCGCGCCCGGAAGTCCTCCAGATACCCCTGGAAGGTGGGGTAGTCGGTGATCGCCGTCCGCTCGGTGATCTCCAGCACGATCCGCTCCGGGTGCTCCACCCCCAGCTCGTCCAGGTCCAGGTAGCGGAAGGTGGGATCGCGGAAGTCGTGCGGGTCGATGTTGAGGAAGAGGAGCTCATGGGGCTTGAGATGGGTCTCGATCCCCTCGATGGCGCGCTTGCGGCAGAGGCGCGAGAGCTCCCAGATCAGGTTGGCCTCCTCCGCCACGCCGAACAGGACTTCCGGGGAGCGCAGCCCCCGGTGCCTGCCACGGGCGAGCGCCTCGTATCCATAGATCTCCTGGGTCTGTGTCACCACGATGGGGTGGTACTCGATATAGACCGCCTCCTCCCGCAGCGTGGTCTTGAGGTCGGCGACCTTGCGGGTCCGCTCCCGGTGCTCCACGCTCCGCGCCGCGTACGCCGCCTCGCGGATCCCCCGGTAGATGATCCGCTCGGTGCGGAGCTTGGGGTTGCGGAACAGGGTGGTGGATCCCACGTAGATCCCGAACAGCCCCGCCACGTCCTCCCCGTGCTCCCGCTCCAGCCGCGCCCCGATGTGCTGCTCCAGGCTCTCCGCCATCTCGTTGATCCGCCGCTCCGCATCCTCCACGGGATCCTGCAGGTCGGTGAAGAAGATGAAGTCGTCGTCCCCGGTGTACGAGACCATCAGGTGGCTCTCGGCCGCGCTCCGCTGCTGGTCGTAGAACTCCTGTACCGCGCGCGCCGTGGTCTGCAGGACCTCGTCCAGCTTCTCCCACCCGTAGATCTCCTCCAGCTTGGAGTAGCGGACGAACTCGATGTACAGGATGGTGAGCCTGCCGGTACGCTCCAGGATCTCCCGCCCCCGCTCCAGCATAACAGGAAGGGTGGGGAACCCCGTGAAGCGGTCGTAGAGAAGCTCCTCGTAGCGGAGGTGCTCCGCCGCCTGCATGGTGGCCTCCGGGCGCTCCGTGCGGCGCACCCGCCGCAACGCGGACTCCACCCGCCCCGCGATCTCCGCCACCCCGGCCGAGGTCAGGAGCCACTCGTCGGCGCGCACGTCGGCGGCGCACTCCCCCGCCTTCTCCGCGGGACACGCCACCACCAGCGCCACCCCGCGCGACTCCGTCTCCGCCCGCAGGGTCCGCACCTCCCCGGGACCGGACACCTCCACGATCAGGATATCCGGGTGCGACCGCAGGACCCCCAGCAGCCGCTCCTCCGCATCCACCGTGGCCCCGTTCGGAGCCCCCACCACGATCAGGTCCGCCCCGAGCTTCTCCGCCGCGGCGGAGAGGTGCTCGTGCAACCCGGCGTCACTCACCCGCGCCAGGATCCTCACGCCTTGGACCCCCGCGCCGCCAGGTTCCGCTCCACCTTCTCGGCCAACTCCTTCAGGTCCACCGGCTTCACCACGTAGTCGTCGGCCCCCGACCGGAGCCCCTCGAACTTGTCCTCGAACCCGCCCTTGGCGGTCACCATCACCACCTTCGTCGCCCCATAATCCGGGTGGCTCTTGATGGTACGGCACACCTGCCACCCATCCATCCCGGGCATCATCACGTCCAGCAGGACCAGTGCGGGGCGTACCTGCTCCATCTTGGCGAGCGCCGAACGCCCGTCCGCCGCCTCCGCCACGACGTAGCCGCGGGACTCCAGGAATGCGCGCAGGATCTCGACGTTGTCACGGTTGTCGTCCACCACCAGGATCGTCGCTTGATTGTCCACGTTATGACAGCTTTGCAGGAGACACGGAGGAAGGGAGCCGAACAGGACCCACTGCCGCCCCGGGTAGAGAGCAGTGGCGTGTCTGTCCCGGTCCACCCCCTGTCCAGCGGGCAAGAAGCAGGCCATGGACAGATAAGTTGTTACCTGGCAGTATCTTACATCCCCATGAATTTCGAGTGCCGC
>DATAAL010000713.1:0-3634 GCA_036260145.1 Longimicrobiaceae bacterium
GCCGCGCCTGCGCCTCGACCAGCTCGTGACTGCACGCGGCCGGCGCGAGGACCTCTCCGGGCGTCGGTTCACTCCCAGGGTACATGGCGAGTATGCCTCATGGTTCGGTGGTCGACCGGCGCGTCTGCGACGGAAACAAAAGGTGCGGCGGGGTGCGCCTTCCCCTTGCAACAACACGGTAGAGGAGCGCAGATTATGTGTCAAGAAAAGCGGGAAAAGCGGTGATTGGGTCCGGATGAGCACGCCGGCGGTCCGCGGCCGTGCATGCGGACCTACGCCCTATCCCACCGGGTGCCCGCCTGTGCCACCGGGGATCCTCCCCCGATGTCCGCGGCACCGTTCCCGGAGACACCCCCTCCCCGGAGCATGGCAGCGATGCAGTCGAACGTACGCGACGACCGGATGGCCCTGCTCCTCCGGATGCTGGCGGAAGAGGGGATCGAGATCGCCGACGATCCGGACGTGCCGCGGCGGGACGGCGACGGCCCCGTCCCCGCCTCGTTCACCCAGCGGCGGCTCTGGTTCCTCCACCGGATGGACCCGGCCAGCACCGCCTACAACCTCCCCCGGGCCACGCTGCTGGCCGGACCGCTGGACCCCGCCGCGCTCGCCCGCGCCCTCGGCGCTCTGGCCGACCGCCACGAAGCCCTGCGGACCACGTTCGCGGACGCGGACGGCGAGCCTGTCCAGCGGATCGCCCCGCCCGGCCGGGTGGTGCTGCGGGTGGTGGACCTGGGGCGGGTGGCACCCGCCGAGCGCGACGATCTGGCCCGGAGCCGGGTCCTCGAGCTGGCCCGCCGACCCTTCGACCTGGAGCGCGGGCCGCTGTTCCGCGCGACGCTCCTGCGCCTGGCGGAGGACCGCCACGTCCTCCTGCTGGAGACGCACCACATCGTGAGCGACGCCTGGTCCATGGAGGTGGTGGCGCGGGAGCTGGAGGCGCTCTACGCGGCCTTCGCCCGGGGGACGGAGCCCTCCCTCCCGGAGCCGCCGCTGCAGTACGCCGACTTCGCGGCGTGGCAGCGCGGCGAGGAATCGACGGAGCGGGTGCGGGAGCAGGTCGCCTTCTGGCGGCGCCGGCTCGCGGGCGCGGCGCAGCTGGATCTCCCGCTCGACCGGCCCCGGCCGCCGGTGCGGAGCGACCGCGGAGACGCGGTCGTCCTGGAGCTGGACGGGGAGCTGAGAGCCGCGGTGCACGCGCTGGCGCGTCGCGAGGGGACCACCTCGTTCGTGGTCCTCCTCGCGGCGTTCTGCGTCCTGGCCTCGCGCTGGTCGCGGCAGGCGGACCTGGTGGTCGGCACGCCGGTCGCCGGCCGGACCCGGCCCTCGCTGCAGGAGGTGGTCGGCTTCTTCGCCAGCGTCCTGCCGCTGCGCGTGGAGCTGGACGGAGACCCCACCTTCCGCGCGCTGCTGGAGCGGGTCCGGGAGGCCTCGCTGGAGGCCCAGTCCAACCAGGACGTGCCCTTCGAGCGGATCCTGGAGGCGGTGGGGACCGAGCGGAGCCTGAGCCACACCCCGCTGGTGCCGGTGGTCTTCGGCTACCAGGAGGCGTCGGCGCACGGGCTGCGCCTCCCGGGCGTGGCGACGCTCCCGCTCCCGCTGGGGCGGACGACCGCCCAGTTCGACCTCACGCTCACGGTGGTGGAGGCGGAGGGGCGGCTCCGCGCGGAGTGCGCCTTCAGCACCGACCTGTTCGACCGCGGCACCATGGAGCGGCTCCTGGGTCGGTACCGGGAGCTGCTCCGGGAGATCGCGGCGGATCCGGACCGGCGAGTGGGCGCCCTCCCGCTGCTGGACGCGGCGGAGCGCGCCGAGGTGCTGGCCCTCGGCCGGGCGCGCGAGTCGCACCCCGTGGCCGGCACCCTGCACGCGCGCTTCGAGGCGCGGGCCGCGCGGTCACCGGGGGCCGCGGCCGTGTCGTTCCGGGGGGAGAGCCTCACCTACGCGGAGCTGGACGCTCGCGCGGAGGCGCTCGCCCGGCGCCTGCGCGCCCGCGGCGCGGGTCCCGAGGTGCGCGTGGGCCTCTGCCTGGAGCGCGGGACCGAGCTGGTGGTGGGGATCCTGGGGATCCTCAAGGCGGGCGCAGCGTACGTCCCCCTCGACCCCGCCTACCCCGCCGAGCGCCTGCGCTTCCTGCTGGAGGACTCCGGCGCGAGGCTGCTGGTGGCCCGTTCCCACCTGCTCGCCGGCCTGCCCCCCTTCGCGGGGGAGACCGTCTGCCTGGACGCCGGCCCCGCGTCGGAGGAGGCGGGGGCGGATGCGCCGGCCGGGGCGGATGCCGGCCCGGACAGCCTGGCGTACGTGATCTACACCTCCGGCTCCACGGGAACGCCCAAGGGCGTGGAGGTCACGCACGCCAACGTGCTCCGCCTCTTCGCCGCCACGGAGGCCGACTTCGGCTTCGGCGACCATGACGTGTGGACGCTCTTCCACTCCTTCGCCTTCGACTTCTCGGTGTGGGAGCTGTGGGGTGCCCTGCTGTACGGCGGCCGCCTGGTGGTGGTCCCCTGGGAGACGAGCCGCGAGCCCGAGGCCTTCCACCGGCTGCTGGCGGACGAAGGGGTGACGGTGCTCAACCAGACGCCCTCCGCCTTCCGGCAGCTCATCGCCGCCGAGGCGGCGATGGGCGCCCCGCCGCGGCTCGCACTGCGCGTGGTGGTCTTCGGCGGCGAGGCGCTGGAGCCGGGGACCCTGCGAGCCTGGGTGGAGCGGCACGGCGTGGAGCGGCCCCGCCTGGTGAACATGTACGGGATCACCGAGACCACCGTGCACGTCACCTTCCGCCCCCTCGCGCGGGAGGACGTGGAGGCGGGGACGCGCAGCCCGGTGGGGGAAGCGCTGCGGGACCTGTCTCTGTACGTGCTGGACGAGGCGGGAGAGCCGGTGCCCGTGGGGGTGCCGGGGGAGCTCTGCGTGGGGGGTGCGGGGGTGGCGCGGGGCTACCTGGGGCGGCCGGGGCTGACGGCGGAGCGCTTCGTGCCCGACCCGTTCTCGGGCCTGCCGGGGGCGCGGTTGTACCGCAGCGGCGACCTGGGTCGGCGCCTCCCGGCCGGAGGGGTGGAGTACCTCGGGCGGATCGACCAGCAGGTCAAGGTGCGCGGCTTCCGCATCGAGCCGGGGGAGATCGAGGCGGAGCTGGCCCTGCACCCGGACGTGCGGGAGGCCGCGGTGCTGGTGGAGGAGGTGGCGGGGGAGCGGCGGCTGGTGGCCTTCCTCGCCGTCGCGGAGGGCGAGCGCCCTACGGCCGCCGCCCTACGGGCGTTCCTCCTGGAGCGGCTCCCGGAGTACATGGTCCCGGCCGCCTTCGAGCTGCTGGACACGCTCCCCCTCACCGTGCACGGCAAGGTGGATCGCAGGGCGCTGCTGGCGCGCGAGCGCACCGGCGCCGCCCCGGGCGGGGAGTACGTCGCGCCGCGCACCCCGGCCGAGGAGGCGCTGGCGGAGGTGTGGCGCGAGGTCCTGCGGATGGAGCGCGTCGGCGTCCACGACAACTTCTTCGCGCTCGGCGGCGACTCCATCCTCAGCCTGCGTGTGCTCGCCCTGGCGCGGGAGCGTGGCTTCCCCCTCTCCCTCCCGCAGCTCTTCCGGCACCAGACGGTGGCGGCGCTGGCCGCCGCGGTGGAGGAGGCGCGGG
>DATAAL010000714.1:0-2888 GCA_036260145.1 Longimicrobiaceae bacterium
TTCGTCACCGGGGAGGGGGCGCACCACCACTTCTTCGACGCGGAGGAGGGGGGGATCAACCTCTTCCTCGGCGGGCACTACGCCACCGAGACCTGGGGGGTGCGTGCCCTGGCGCGCCACTTGGAGGAGCGCTTCGGACTCCCCTGGTTCTGGATCGACCACCCGACGGGGCTGTAGACGGAGCCCTCCCCCGGAAGGCCCGGACCCCCGCGCCAGTGCCGGCAGGGGCACGCCCCGTAAAGCCGTTCACATTCCAGCAGGATCCCAGGAGCCCCCTATGGCGCGTGCCACGTGGAACGGGGCGACACTCGCCGAGAGCGACCGCTACGAGGTGGTGGAGGGGAACGTGTACTTCCCCCCCGAATCGGTGAACCCCGGGTACCTGCGCGAGAGCGCCACGCGCACCGTCTGCGGGTGGAAGGGGGTGGCCCACTACTATACGGTCGAGGTGGACGGGGCCGTCAACCCGGACGCGGCCTGGTACTACCCGGATCCCAAGGACGCGGCCCGGAACCTCCAGGGCCACGTGGCGTTCTGGCGAGGGGTCCGGGTGGAGCGCTGAACCGGCCCGGCCTGCAGCTCTGTGTTAGGCCGCCCTTCCCTTTCCCGTACCCATCCGCCGATGCCCGCCCCCGCCGCCCCACCCCGGAGCGTCTACCCCAAGCTCCCGGAGCTGGACGACCCGCAGCCCGGGTGGCTGCGCAAGCTCCTCAAGCCGCTCCTGATCGCCGTGGGGGTGGTGGCCGTGCTCGTCCTGCTCCTCTCCGTGCGGGTGGAGGTGGGACTCCCCATCCCCGCGTCGGGGACGCTGGAGCCGCTGCGCGCCTGGCCGGTCCGCAGCCCGGCCGACGGGATGGTCCGGCAGGTGTTCCTGATGACCGGCGATCCGGTGCAGGTGGGTTCCCCCGCGGTGCAGCTCGACTCCGCCCCGCTGACCGCGACGCTGAACGCGCTGCAGGACAGCCTCCGCGCCCGGGTGGCCGGGATGCAGCGGACCTCCTCCACCCGGGCGGTGGGGCAGCAGCAGCAACGGGACGCGGTGGCCCGGGCGCACGGCCGGCTGATCCAGGCACGGGCGGCGCTCCTGCAGAAGATGTACAGCCTGGGGAAGGGCGGGAACGTGGACAGCCTCCTGTCCAGCTTCCAGCCCGGGGTCTACCCGGGGCTGGACACCGCGTACGCCGGCGTGCAGTCGACCTTGGCCGACTCCGTGCTCGCCGCCAACCAGGGGAGCATCGCCGCGGCAGACACCAGCGAGCTGGAGCAGGAGCGGATCAAGATCGCCGACCTGGGTACCCAGATCCAGGCGGTCCAGCGGCAGCTCGCCCTGCTCACCGTCCCTGCCCCGGCTTCCGGGATTGTGGTGACCCCCCAGACGGAGCAGCTCCTCGGCGCCCGCGTCGAGACGGGGGAGCTGCTGATGGAGATCACCGACCCGGACATGTGGAGCGTGACGCTGACGGTGAGCGAGCGGGAGGCGCGGGAGATCGAGCCGGGGGACAGCGTCCGTGTCACCGTCCCGGCGCTGGACTCGGTGATCCGGGACCCGCTGCGGGGGAGCGTGCTGTCGGTGACTCCGACCGGGGGCGGATCCCGGCGGGTCAACGCATCGCAGCAGGGGGAGGACGACCCCACCCGGGTCTACCGGGTGGTCGCGGTGCTCGACATCCACCAGCTCGCCGCGCTGGGGACGTCCCGCTTCGGCCGGGAGTACCGGGTGCGCGCCCGGATCGTCAGCGGGCGGGCGCCGATCTTCCAGGTGGCCATGACCTACCTGCGCAAGGCGCTGGAGAAGGTCCACCTCAAGCGGTGAGGCGACAGGGCGCGCACGGGGCCTGCACGGGACACGGAGAGATGGAGCACCAGAGAGCGGCGGACCTCCTGCGCTTCTTCCGGGTGGCGGGCCGCCTGAAGCGGACCGTCCGCGCCGGGTGGGCGCTGCGGGGGATCCAGGATCCGGAGTCGGTGGCGGACCACACCTTCCGCCTCTGCCTCCTGGTCCTGATGCTCTCCGGGGAGGTGCACCCCCCGCTCGACCGGGAGCGCTGCCTGGCGATGGCGCTGGTGCACGACCTGGGGGAGTCGATCGTGGGCGACATCACCCCGTACGACGGGGTGCCGGTGGAGGAGAAGCACCGCCGTGAGGGGGAGGCGATGGCCCACCTCGCGACGCTTCTGGGCCGCGGGGAGATCCGGGAGCTGTGGGAGGAGTACCAGGCGGGAGCGACCCCGGAGGCGCGCTTCGTCAAGGAGCTGGACCGGCTGGAGACGGTGCTCCAGGCCGCGGAGTACGGGGAGGAGCAAGGGGTGGAGCTCGGGGAGTTCCGGGGGATGGGGGAGCGCCTCGCCCTCCCGGTGACGCGCGCGCTCTTCTCGGCGTTGGGGGAGGCGTGACCGGGGTCTCCGGGGCCGTCCCCTCCTCGGGGCTGGGGGAGGAGTACTGGCGGCACCTGGCGCAGAAGGAGGCCAGGGTGCGCCGGCGGCTCGCGGAGCACGGGCTGGAGGCGCGCTTCGGGGGGATCCTCCCCTGCCCTGTGGAACGGGGATACCGGATGCAGGCGACCTTCTCGGCGTCGCGGGGGGCGCGGTGCGGGATCCAGGGAGTGGACCCCCGGAGCGGGCGGGTGCCGTGGGAGGCGTCGCTCTGGGTGCTCCCGGAGGAGGCGCGGGGAACGGTGGAGCGCGTCGTCGGGCTCCTGCAGAGCGCGGAGCTCGGTGACGCGGTCACGGGCTTCGACGTGCGGCTGGAGTACGGCTCGGGGAGGGCGCACCTGCGGCTGGCGGCGCCGCGCGCGGCGGACCGGCCGCTGGCGCCGCTCTGCGAGCGCGTCTTCGCGGAGGTGCCGGGACTTCTCGGCGTGGCCCTCCCCGCGCAGGGGATCGAGCGG
>DATAAL010000715.1:0-8456 GCA_036260145.1 Longimicrobiaceae bacterium
CGCGCTCGCTGGCGGACGCGGAGGCGCTGCTGGCGGAGGGGGTGCAGCGCTTCGTGGCGGTGCTGCGCGACCGGTTCGATGCGCGGCTGATGCCCACCGGGATGCACCCCTGGATGGATCCGCGCCAGGGGCGCCTCTGGACGCGCTCGGGGGCCCGGATCTACGACACCTACGCCCGGCTCTTCGACGTGCGCACGCACGGGTGGATGAACGTGCACGCGGCGCACCTCAACCTCCCCCTGGGGCGGGAGCACGAGGCCGCGGCCATGCACAACGCGGCCGCGCTCCTGGTTCCCTACCTCCCGGCGCTCGCCGCGAGCTCGCCGATGTGCGACGGGGAATTGCAGCCGGCGGTGGACAACCGGCTGGCGTGGATCCTGGAGCACCAGGCGCGGATCCCGGAGTCGTGCGGCGCCATCGTCCCCGAGTACGTGAGCGGGTTCGGCGACTACCGGAGGCGGATCCTGGCCCCGATGTACGAGGCGCTGGACCGGCTCCCGGACGCGGGGGCGATCCGCCACGAGTTCTTCAACGCCCGCGGCGCGGTGTTCAAGTTCTCGCGCAAGGCCATGGAGGTGCGGGTGCTGGACACCCAGGAGTGCGTGAAGATGGACATGGCGGTGGCGGCGTTCACGCGCTCGGCGTTGCGGCACCTGACGGAGCGGGTGCTGGCGGCGGGGACGGCGCTCCCGGCACACGGGGTGCTGGTGGCCGACTTCAAGGCCGCCGTGCGGGAGGGGAGCGAGGCGCGGGTGCTGGCGCCGCACCTGGGAGACGGGGCGGAGCGGGGGGAGGACGGGCGCATCCCGGTGCGGGCGGTGCTGCGCGAGCTGCTGGCGGGAGCGCGGCGGGTGGGGCGCCGGGACGAGGCGCCGTACCTGGAGCTGGCGGAGCGGGTGATCGAGGCGGGGACGCTCTCGGAGCGGATCCGGGCCGAGCTGGCGCCCTTCGCCGACGCGGACGACGACACCTTCACCGACGCGGCGCGGCGGATCTACATCGAGCTGATGGACTGCCTGGAGGCCAATGAGCCGTGGGCGCGGCGGTGGGGGTGAGGGGGGGATTCCCTCCTCCCAGATTCTTCATGGCCTGGATAACCCAATGCTACCTGCAGAGCACAGTTGATGCTGGAGGCCAGATGGACTTGGACAGGAGCTGGCGGATCAGACTGCCGGCGGAGGAGCACCTGGGCGAGCTCATGCAGCATATCGGCCCTACGTTAGGCGCAACCCCTGCGCTGCACGGCGTTTTTCGACGAGGTCGTGATCTGCCCGGATCCCCGGCTCGGAGGTCGCGGTGCTGCCACAGGACCGGTTCGTGCCGTTCCTCAGGTTGTGGAACAGGCACACGAGCCCATCGGAGAACGAGGGGTCGCTGGAGTACGGCACGTCGATCTGTCCGTCCTGTAACGTGAGCTCCTTGCCCGCGGCGTCCTGGAGCCCTGGGACCCGGCTGGAGAGTGCCGCGGTCTACACTCCCGCGAGGTAGGCCTTCAGGAGAGCTCGGAAGACCCGCCCGTGGTTGGGGATCTTCAGGTGCAGCAGTTCGTGCACGATGACCTCCGCGCGGAAGCTGGCGGGCTGCCGGAGCAGATCGGCGCTGAAGGAGAGCCGGCCGCTGGAGGAGCAGCTCGCCCACTTCCTCTTCATCGGCCGGATCTGAATCGCTTTCGGGTCGACGCCGATACGCTTCGCCCAGCTCCGCACTTCGGACCTGAGCACCTCGGCGGGAACGATCTCTTCCAGCGGTGCGCGCACGGCGAGACCGCTCATGCCGACCCCCGCAGCATGCGCAGGATCTTGTCCCCGAACGCCACGATCGGCTCGACCCCGGCGTCCAGCAGCACCCTGTACAGGTGCTTGCGCACCTCCCGCTCCTGCTGGGCGCTCTGCTGCCAGTGGGGGTAGCGGTCGAAGAGGGCCGAGGCCTCCCGGGCCGCGTCTTCCGCCTTTCCGATCCCCTCCCGCCTGAGGAACCAGTAGACGGCGAACGCTTCGGGAGAGAGGTTCCGGCCCGTCCGCTCCCTCTCCGCCTCCTGGTACTCATCTGTCAGGTTCAGGGCCTGTTCCAGCGCTCCCTGCGTGGTGAGCTGCCCGTCCTCGAAGGCTCTGGCGATCTCCTCCGCGCGCTCCCCGATGGGAATCAGGTAGGGGCTCCCTGTCCCCTTCTGCTCCACCAGCTCGCGGAGCGCCTTCACCAGGTTGAAGACCTTCACCGTGTCCGGCTCGTCATCGTCGGCGAGCCGGGCGATGGCCTCCGCGCTGACCTCGTAGGTGGTGCGCGGCGCGCGCACCACAGAGGTACGGGTGTGCCGCCGGACCAGCTCCCGTGTCTTGTACAGGAAGCCCCGGTCCACCTGCACACCGGGCTCATACGCTGCCCGGAGGAGGTGGTAGATCTGGGTGAGCGCGGTGTAGTCCTCCAGGTACGGGCGGAGGTAGGGATCGGGGGAGAGGATGTCGTACAGCTCCTCCAGCTCCCGGAAGGCGCGGTAGAACCCGTGGCGCTCCTCCCGGTCGCGGAAGCGCAGGAGAACCTCCTCGGTAGCCTTGTCCTGGCTCCGCCCCAGCACTGATTGCAGGTACTGCTCCCGGCCCTGCGCCACGAGGGTGGCGAAGCGCCGCTGCAGGACGTCGACCCCCTGCACCACCCCTTGTACGTCTTCGGAGTCGAAGGCCAGCGCCCGCTCCAGCCGCGCGAAGATCCCCACGAAGTCCACCACGAAGCCCGCCGGCTTCCGGCGACCGGTCGTGTCCTCGTAGGGGCGGTTGACGCGCGCGATGGCCTGGAGGAGCACGTGGTCGCGCATCGGCTTGTCCAGGTACATGCAGTAGAGGATGGGCGCGTCGAAGCCGGTGAGGAGCTTCTCCGTGACGATCAGGATCTTCGGGAGCCCGTCCGGCTCCCGGAACCGCTTGCGGAGCTCCCTCTCCGCGTCCTCGCCCAGGCGGTGCCGCTCCAGGTGCTCGGGGTCGTTGTGTCCGTGGCTGATGACCACCGCGGAGTAGTCCCCGGGGAGGTGACGGTCCAGCGCCTCCTTGTAGAGCACGCACGCCTCCCGGTCCACTCCCACCAGGAACGCCTTGTACCCCATGGGCTCCACGGTCTCGCGGAAGTGCCTCGCGACAAACGCGGCCACCTGCTCCACCCGCTGGGGGGCCTTCAGCATGTTCTTGAGGGTGACCGCCCGCTCCAGCACGCGGTCCAGCTCCTCGGGGTCGGACACCCCCTCCAGCTCGGCGAGATCCAGGAACTCCCGGTTAAGCGTCTCCTGATCCACCTGGAGGTCGTTGGGAGCGAGGGCGTAGTGGAGCGGAACGGTGGTCCCGTCCTGCACGGACTCGCGGATGGAGTACCTGTCCAGGTACCCCCGCGCGTCGTCCTGCCCGAACACCTTGAAGGTGCCCCGCCCATGCGCCGTGCGGTCGATGGGGGTGCCGGTGAAGCCGATGTAGGTGGCGTGGGGCAGCGCCCCCATCAGGTAGTTCCCCAGGTCTCCCCCGGTGGTGCGGTGCGCCTCGTCCACCAGCACGATGACGTTCCTGCGCTCGTTGATGCGGGCGGGGATTTCCTGGAACTTGTGGATCATGGAGACGATCAGCCCGCGCCGGTCGCTGGCGAGCAGCTCTCGGAGGCGATGCTTCGAGGTGGCCACCTCCGCGTTGCGGAGGCCGACCGACTCCAGGTTCCCCAGGAGCTGCGCCTCCAGCTCGTTGCGGTCCACCAGCATGAGTACGGTGGGGTTCTCCAGGCGCGGATCGCGGATCAGCTCCCGGGCCACGGTGATCATGGTGTACGTCTTCCCGGACCCCTGGGTGTGCCAGACCAGGGCGCGCCGCTTGGCCGGGTCGTGCGCCCGCTGGATGACGCGCTCCACGGCGCGCATCTGGTGCGGGCGCAGCACCACCTTGGTGAGCTCCTCGTCGCGCCGGGTGAAGAGGATGTAGTCGCTGAGCACCCGCACCACGCGCACCGGGTGCAGGAAGGTCTTCACCAGCGTCTCGAAGTCGCCGGTGGTCTGCTCGTCCCGCCAGTTGAAGAGCGCCTTCCGGGTGAGGTTCCAGGTGGCTCCGTAGTGGAAGTGGACCAGGTGGGTCAGGGCGTGGAGCTGCAGGAGCGCCATCAGCTCCGGGGCCTGGCGGTGATAGCGCCGCACCTGCTCCAGCGCCTCGGCGATCCCTTCCCGCCGCTTGGCCGACTTGGTCTCCACCAGGAGGACGGGGACGCCGTTCACCAGGAACACCACGTCGGCGCGGACCCCGTGGGTGCCGTTGGTGAAGGTCCACTCGTCGGTGACGTGGAAGGTGTTGCGCCCGGGCTCCTCCGCGTCCATCAGGCGGACGTTGCGCTCCCGCCGCTCCGTGTCCACGAAGACGGTCTTCAGCCCCTTCAGGTACTCCCAGGCCTGGAGGTTCCCCTCGATGTTCGGCGGGATGCGGGTCAGCCGGGTGATCACCTCCTCGGCGCGCAGGTGGTCTACCACGCCGGGGTTGAGGCGCTGGAGCTGCCGGACGGTCTCCTCGAAGAGCACGAAGCCGGTCTCCCCGCGCCGCAGGCGGAGCGCCTCGCTGGGCGGGAGATACGTCCAGCCGACCTCGCGGGCGTAGCGGATCAGCGGGTCCTGGACGGAATCGCGCTCGGAGCCCAGACCGCTCACCCGGCTTCCTCCAGGATGTGGCGGAGCTGCGGGACGAGAGGGGGAAGGTCGTCGTGCACGGTGCGCCAGACGGCTTCCAGGTCCACGGTGTCGTATTCCTCTACGACGCGACTCAGATCCTGAAGAGCGGACCAGGGAATCGAAGGATGCCGGTGCGCTACTTCAGAGGGTACGTGCCTGGAAGCCTCACCGATGTTACCGAGGTTGCGGAGCACGGCATCCGAGGTTCTCGAATCCTCTTGAAAGGCATCGAGCGTCACTCCCTGAATGTGGTGCTCAATCCGCGCGATGGATTCGAGGATGTCCTCGATGCGCAATCTCCACTCCCGATGCGGAGGAGCCGTCAACACGTCATCCCGCCACATCGGCCACCTCCGGGAGGTCATGGACGCGGAGCTTGCCGGTCATGAGGTGGTGGAGGAGGCAACCGAAGAGGATGTCAATCGCACTCGCACGCGCCTTGTCTGCTTCGAGCTTATCGTCTAAAACGCTGAGTAGCCGTCCGATCTCCTGTTGCTCAGCGAGGGGAGGAACGGGAATTCGTAAACGCAAGAAGTTGCTTTTGTTTACGATTGGAATAGCGGCCCGTCCTGCCATTGCAAGGAGATCCGTAGTGCGCCGAGACAGGGCATAGTACAAGAAGTGCGGATCAATCTCTCTGTTTGGAACGATCGCGTTGATCTGCTGGTTGGTTGCACTCCATTCGGCTGAGGTTATTCCAACCTTTCCGATGGTGCCCCCAATGCAGACGACGAGGACGGTATTTCTCGGCAGTGCCCGAGAGACAGCCAATCCCTCCTGAGAAAGTGACTTTTGAGTAGTCGTGACGTACTTCGATAGACCGAGGTCGCCTGGCGAAATGCACATGTACGGTCCACCATAGTACTCCGTGCGCTTCGTACTGGGCGTGGTTCCGGTTATAACCTCGCCCAGGCTTCCAATCTCCTCCAATCGCCAATGTTCCGGGGCTGGACCCACCTCCGTATGTTCGAGACGTACTTGGTTCGTCTGAGCTATAGATACAGGCCCATAAGTGAATAGGTGCCGCATTAAACTCCTCTTCAATTCCCACGCAGCAGCGATCGCCTGCTCCGTAACCTTTTTAGAGCGATGAACCGCCTGAATCACCCCAGCGATAGCACGCTGCTCAGAAAGAGGAGGCAGCAGAATCTGAATACTAGAAAAATCCATGAAATGCGCCTTACGCCGTCGCGTATTCGTCCCCTGCGAAATGGAACGATATTGTGGAATCATTTGAGGAGACCGCAGGAGCAGCTCAAGAAACTCCGGATCTACTTCCGGTGAGTGCTGGAAGACACTGTACGCCGGACTTACAAGACCAGAGAAAGGATAATTGTTCCTTCCAATCGAGCCGTCCCAAAGCAGCATTGGATCATAAACGAATGTCCCAGGAGGGACTACTTTGTACCGACTGGTATCCTTACTCGCCACCCGGTGTTTGAACTTTTTCGACTGCAGAATAATTCCATGAATTTTACTGCAGCTCATGACCTCATAGTCCCGGCTCCCGGCTCGCTCACGAAACTCGTCAACGAGAGTACCAAGAGGCAGAAGACGCCAAGTATCCGAGATCGACTCAGGAGGGACAGTCGAGAAATGTGGCCGCATCTGAATCTGCGTTAATGTCTCAACCATTGTTCCATCCGTTGAGGCCAACAGCTCGCAGCACCGCCAGCATCTCCCGGTCCGCGGCAACTCGCTCCTCCTCGGCCTCAGCGAGCAGCACCATGGCCTCCTCCAGCGGAAGTACGTCCTCCTCAATTCCCTGGAGGATGTACCGACTTGGTGACAGGTTGTAGTCCCCACTTGCAGCTTCCTGCACTGATATGAGTGCGGTCAGCCCTGGAACACTTTTCCACTCTTGGAACAGAGAGGCTACGTCATTAACATGTTGCTCCTCCAGGAAGTTTTTCGGCCGTCCCTTGGAGAACATTTGTGACGCATTGATCAGCAGGATCTCGCCCGGGTGCCGCTTCGCCCGGTTGATGACCAGGACAATTCCCGGCGCCGTCGTGTTGTAGAACAGATTTTCTGGAAGCAGCACCACTGCCTCGATCAGGTCCTCGTCCACGAACTTCTTGCGGATGTCCCGCTCCTTGTTGGAGCCGGTGTTCCCACTTCCCCGGCTCACCGCGCCGGTGTCCAGCACCACCGCCATCCGTCCCTTCTCCCCGAGCGAGGCGTACATGTGCTGGATCCACCCCCAGTCCGCGGTGGCACCGGGGGGAATCCCCCACCGGAAGCGCTCGTACGGGTCGTTCTCGTACAAGCCTGGCGGGAACTTCTGGTTCCACATCGGGTTGGCGATCACCAGGTCGAAGCGCTTCAGCCGACTGTCCTCCGTGAAGGCCGGACGCCGCATGGTGTCGCTGAGCGCGATCTCCGCCTGCATGTCGTGCAGGACGGCGTTCATCCACGCCATGGCGAAGGTGGTGGGGTTGATGTCCTGTCCGTAGACCCGGAGCGGCATCACGGAGGTCGGAAGCTCCAGGTGCCCGTTCTTCCGCTCCCCGTGCGTCTCCAGCAGCCGCAGGTGGCACTTCACCAGCAGACCACCCGAGCCGCACGCCGGGTCGTACACCTCCATCCCGGGGTGCGGATCGAGCAGACGGGCCATCAGCACCCCCACCTCGCGCGGAGTGTAGAACTCCCCCGCGCTCTGCCCCTGGTCCTCCGCGAACTTCCGCAGCAGGTACTCGTACGCCCGGCCGATCAGGTCCGGCTCCACCTCGTCCAGCCCCAGGCGGTGCTTGCTGAGGACCTCCACCAGGTTCGCCAGGTAGGGATCGTCCACGATCCGCTGGCCGGCCGCCGTGGCGTTGAAGTCGACGATGTCGATCACCCCCTGCAGCCTGGGGTTCTCCCGCGCCACCGCCCGCACCGCGTCCGTGAGGAACTGACCGAGCGCGGTGGTCCGCTTCCGGATGGCGGGCCAACGCGCCTCCTCCGGCACGTAGAAACGCACGAGCTGGTGGTCCTGCTCCACCAACTTCGCGGCCATCTGGCGGCTCCCGTACTCCTTCCCCAGCCGCTCCACCTCGTCGTCGAACACGTCCGAGAGGCGCTTCAGGAAGATCAGCGGGAGGATGTAGTCCTTGAACTTGGACGCATCCACCGGCCCACGGATGGCGCAGGCCGCCTCCCAGAGCCAGGACTCCAGGGCGGGGAGGTCGAGGGTCTGATCCTTCTTCATGCGATAGACATCGATGAGATCGGTTCGTCGGCGTATTCCGAAATGGGCTGGTAGTCCGGCCCGGAGAACGGTCGGAACCCTTCCGGCCAGTGCATGGTCAGGCTGCAGAGCAGGCGGAACTGCACGGGGGCCGGGGGCAGGTTCGTCCTCTTGACCTCCACTGTGGCCTGTCCCGGATTCCGCTCCAGAAGCGCGAGCAGGTCATCCAGCAGGTAGCGCGGGCAGAACCCCACGGGGTAGACGTCACCCGGCGACTGTCCTGCCGTGCGAAGCATGATGGCGCGGGGATCGTGCCCGTTCTGGAAGTCACGCATGAGCAGCAGCCGCTCCCCCGGCCGGAGCTCCTTCGCCCGCTCCATGGACGAGGGAGGGAAGTGCCGGAGCCCATGCGCGAAGAAGTGGATGTGATAGCTCCCGTCCGGCCGCGGCTCGGGCTCCGGGAACACCTCCAGCGAATCCTCCACTTCAATCACTCCCGGCTGCTTGGGCTTCTATGAGCACGCTCTACCTCGCATGGCAGGCACCCGCCGCACGGAGCTGGTACGTCGTGGGACGACTCTCCGCAGAGACGGGCGTGTATCGCTT
>DATAAL010000716.1:0-1744 GCA_036260145.1 Longimicrobiaceae bacterium
CACCAGCGTGTTCACGAAGAAGCCGATCACCCCCTCCAGCTCCGTCCGGCTCCGCCCCGCCACCACCGTCCCCACCGAGACGTCCTCCTGCCCCGCGTAGCGCCCCAGCAGCGCCTGCCACGCCGCCAGCAGCACCACGAATGTCGTCGTCCCCTCCGCGCGCCCCAGCTCCCGCACCTGCCACGCCGTCTCTGCCCCCACGCCGAACCCCCGGCTCTCCCCGCGCGCCGCCGGGGCCGCCGTGCGCGGCCGGTCCGTCGGCAGCTCCAGCAGCGGCGGCGCTCCCGCCAGCCGCTCCCGCCACCACCCCACCTGCGCCCGCAGCCCCTCCGCCGTCAGCCGCCGCCGCTGCCACACCGCGTAGTCCGCGTACTGCACCGGCAGCTCCTCCAGCGGAGACTCCACCCCCCGCGCGTACGCCTCGTACAGCGCCGAGATCTCCCGCACCAGCACGCCGATGCTCCACCCGTCACTGATGATGTGGTGCAGCACCAGCACCAGCCCCCACTCCTCCTCCCTCAGCCGGATCAGCAGCACCCGCAGCAGCGGTCCCCGCGCCAGGTCGAAGGGGCGCGCGATCTCCGCCGCGGCCAGCCGCTGCATCTCCCGCTCGCGCGCCTCCTCCGGCAGCCACTCCAGGTCCACCCGCGGCAGCGGCACCGGGGCCGCGGGGCGGACCACCTGCACGGGCTCTCCGTCGGTGGCGGGGAAGACGGTGCGCAGCGACTCGTGCCGGCGCACCAGCTCGTCGAGGGTGCGCTGCACGGCGTGCAGGTCCAGCGCGCCGCGCAGGCGCAGGGGGTAGGGCATGTGGTAGGCGGGGCTCGCCGGCTCCAGCTGCTGGATGAACCAGAGCCGCTGCTGCGCGAAGGAGAGGGGCACCGGCCCTTCGCTCTCCCGTGGCCGGATCCGCTCCGCCTCCCGTTTCTCCCGCGCGCGCTTCTGGAGGAGCCGGCGGAGGAGCTCTTCCCGGTCGGCGGCGCTGACGGACCCGGATGCCGCCATGGCCGGGGCCCCGTTCTCCGCCGCGTACGGCGGGGTCGTGCCGCTGTCCATCCTTCCCTCGTCCTCGGCTCGATGGTGCCGCTCGACATACGCCGCCACGCCCGCGACCGTGGGGGCGTCGAAGAGGACCCGCAGCGGGACCTCCACCCCGAGCGCGTCCCGGATGCGGGCGATCAGCCGCGCCGCCACCAGGGAGTGGCCCCCCAGGGCGAAGAAGTCGTCGTACACCCCCACCCGCTCCACCTCCAGCACCGCCGCCCAGATCCCCGCCACCTCCTCCTCCAGCGCCGTCCGCGGCCCCACGTAGGCGTCCCCGTCCCTGCGCTCCGGCGCGGGGAGGGCGCGCCGGTCGAGCTTGCCGTTGGAGGTGAGGGGGAGCGCCTCCAGGAAGACCCAGACCCCCGGCACCATGTACTCCGGGAGCCGCTCCTTCAGGAAGGCCCGCAACCCGGCGACGGAGGGCGTTTCCTCCCCCTCCGTCGGCACCACGTACCCCACCAGCCGCTCCTCCCGCGCCACGACGACGGCCTCCCGCACCCCCGGGTGCGCCCGCAGCGCCGCCTCCACCTCCCCCGGCTCGATCCGGTACCCCCGCACCTTCACCTGCACGTCCACCCGCCCCAGAAACTCCAACTCCCCCCCCGCCCGCCACCGCACCCGGTCCCCCGTCCGGTACAGCCGCTCCCCTCCCTCGGACGAGAAGAGGTCCGGGCCGAAGCGCTCGGCGGTCAGCTCCGGT
>DATAAL010000717.1:0-8272 GCA_036260145.1 Longimicrobiaceae bacterium
CGGGTACTGGGCGCAGCTCCCGAGGCGCAACCCGGACCTGGTGGCCGAGCGCGGCGCGGAGTACGAGATCGGCTTCGACGCCGCCGCCTTCGACGATCGTCTCGGCGTGGAGTTCACGTACTACGACAAGCGGATGCGGGATGTGATCATCTCCACCGGGGCGGCAGGCTCCACCGGGTTCGGCAACACCTTCTACGGCGCCACCACCTCGGTGCTGAAGAACCTGGGCGAAACGCACAACAGCGGAGTGGAGCTGGGGATCACCGCCACCCCGGTCCAGACACGGCGGTTCGCCTGGGACGCCCGGGTCAGCCTCACCACCAACGACAACGAGCTGGTGAGCTTCGGCGACGCCCGCCCGCGGGAGGCGGTCTCCGGCCAGTCGTTCGCGACGGTGCAGGAGCACCGCGCGGGGTACCCGCTGGCCGGGTACTGGGCGCAGCTCCCGAGGCGCAACCCGGACGGCACCCCGGTGCTGAACTCCGCCGGCGTCGTGCAGCTCGACACGGCCACCTACATCGGTCCCTCGGCCCCCACGCATGAGATCTCCTTCTCGAACACCTTCACCTTCCTGCGCGACTTCAGCGTGTACGTGCTCCTCGATCACAAGGGCGGGCACTACATCTACAACCACAAGGAGTTCAATCGCTGCGGGACCGCCACCGTGGCGAACTGCGAGCGGATCAACAACCCGGCGAACGCCAACCATCCCGAGCTCCCTGTCTGGCGGCAGGTCCGCGCGGCGTACATCGAGAAGGCGGACTTCGTGAAGCTGCGCGACCTCTCCCTGACCTACACGGTTCCCACCGCCTGGGCGCAGCGCTTCCGCGCGACCGCCGCGAGCCTCACGCTGGCGGGCCGCAACCTGGCGCTGTGGAGCGACTACTCGGGGATCGACCCCGAGGTGAACGGCTACGGGAGCGGTGGGATCACGGGCGGTGGCATCGCCCGCAACTTCGCCCGCGCCGACATCTTCCCAGTGCCCATGACGCGGCGCGTGTCCGTGTCGCTCAACCTGAGCTTCTGACCGAGGACGGACCGATGTCCAACCTGACGAACTGCATCCGGCGCCGGTCGCGCGCCGCCCTGCTCGTCGCCGCGGTCGGTGTCTCCGGCGTGGCGGCGGCCTGCGACGACTTCATGAAAGTGACCAACCCCGGTGCCATCGAGAACCCCGCGCTGGAGAACCCGACGTACCTCAACCTCATGACCAACGGGGTGATCGGGGACTTCCAGCCGGCGTTCGCGTGGACGGCGCTCTTCAGCGGCGTGTTCACCGACGAGCTGCGCAACCACCACGCGTTCTTCGAGAACCCGGAGTTCGACCTGCGCACCGTCAACAACAACAACGGCACCTACATCCTGGCCGTGTACAACGGGCTGCACCGGGCGCGCTTCCTGGCCGACAGCGTGGCGGGACGCATGGAAACCCTCCTCGCCGACTCGGCGGGGCGGAACCTCCAGTACGCCCGGGTGCAGGCGTACGCCGGGTACGCCTGGACGCTGCTCGGCGAGCAGTTCTGCGAGACGCCCATCAACCGGAGCGCGCCGGTGACCTCGGACAAGCTGCTGGAGGCGGCGCTCCAGCGCTTCGACAAGTCGATCCAGGCGGCGACGGCGGCCCGGGCCGCGGCGGCGAGCCTGACCGACGCCGCGGCTCGCAACCGGGCCATCGCGACCGCCGACTCCCTGGCGAACCTGTCGCGGGTGGGGGCCGCCCGCGCGGCGCTGGGTCTGGGCGCGTACAACCCGGGGGCCCGGCAGCAGGCGCTGCAGTACGCCCAGGCGGTACCCACGTACACGGGGGCGTCGTCCGACTTCGTCTTCAACGCCTACTACGTCCGGGACAACAACGCCTACTCGCGCCGGGTGAGCAATCCGTTCTTCGAGTTCATCACCTCAGGCCGCTGGTTCTCCCTCACCGGGACGCCGTACGAGGGGCAGCGGGATCCGCGTCTCCCGCACTCCGACACGCTCTACGTGGCCGCGGACGGGACCCGGCGCATCTTCCCCAACTCTCCGTCGGCGTTCAGCACCTACGATGGCACCCCGCGCGGGAGGGGGTTCGACGCGGTGTCGAACATCCGGCTCGCCTCGGCGCTGGAGGCCCGGTACATCATCGCGGAGGTGCAGGGGGTGAGCGCGGCGAACCTCACCTTCATCAACCAGCGCCGGGCGCTCGGCGGGCAGGTCGCGCTCCCCACCACCACGAGCGCGGGCGACTTCCTGGCGGCGCTCCGCGAGCAGCGGGCGCGGGACTTCTACCTGGACAGCCACCGGATGGGCGACGTCCGCCGCTACAAGCGGCAGTACAACGTCGACCTGTGGCCGAGGGGATCGTACTTCGGGAGCGCGACCATCCAGTACGGCACCCAGGAATGCTGGCCCATCCCGATCTCGGAGACGTTCTGAGGGGGGCGCCGGGGCGGCCGTCCCGGCGCGCTTCTCGCTGCGGTACACACATTCGTTTCACGCGGCCCGGCGGCACTCGCCGGGCCGCGTGCGGCTTCCGGGAAGTACCACCGAGCGGTGAGCCCATGACCCGACGACTTTCGCTGTGCTTCCTCGCCGTTTCGCTCCTGGCGGCGTGCTCTGTCCATCCGCACCCGGGAGCCCTGGGGGGCGTGCCCGCGGTCCGCCGCGAGTTCCGCGGGGTGTGGGTGGCCAGCGTGGCGAACATCGACTGGCCCTCGCGCCCCGGCCTCCCGGTGGACCAGCAGAAGGCGGAGCTGGTCGCCATGCTGGACCGGGCGGCGTCGATGAAGCTGAACGCGGTGATCCTCCAGGTGCGTCCTGCGGCCGATGCCCTGTACGCCTCGCCGTACGAGCCCTGGTCGGAGTACCTGACGGGGGAGCAGGGGAGGGCGCCGGAGCCGTTCTACGACCCGCTGGAGTTCGCCGTCCAGGAGGCGCATCGCCGCGGGCTGGAGCTGCACGCCTGGTTCAACCCGTACCGCGCGCGGCATCCCAGCGCGACGAGCCCGGTCACCGAGCGGCACCTGAGCCATACGCACCCGGAGCTGGTGAAGAGCTACGGCCGGCACCTGTGGATGGACCCGGGGGAGCCGGCGGTGCAGGACCACTCGGTGCGGGTGATGCTGGACGTGGTGAGGCGGTACGACGTGGACGGGATCCACATCGACGACTACTTCTACCCCTACCCGGAGCAGGACTCCACGGGGCGGACCATCCCCTTCCCGGACGAGCCGAGCTGGACGCGCTACGTGCAGTCCGGGGGGAAGCTCTCCCGCGACGACTGGCGCCGGCAGAACGTGGACCGGTTCGTGGAGCGGCTGTACCGGGAAGTCAAACGCGAGAAGTCCTGGGTGAAGTTCGGGATCAGCCCCTTCGGGATCTGGCGACCGGGGCACCCGGAGCAGATCCGGACCGGCTTCGACCAGTACGCGCAGATCTACGCCAACGCGCTGAAGTGGTGGGAGGAGGGGTGGATGGACTACTTCGCCCCGCAGCTCTACTGGCCCATCGCGCAGACGCCGCAGAGCTACCCGGTGCTGCTGCGCTGGTGGGCGGAGCGGAACGCCCGGGGTCGCCACCTGTGGCCCGGGAACTTCACCAGCAGGGTGGCCTACGGGGACCGGCCGTTCTGGCGCGCGGCGGAGGTGCTGGGGCAGGTGTACGTCACCCGGGGGCAGCCGGGTGCGACCGGGAACATCCACTTCAGCATGCGGGCGCTGATGCAGGATCCTGATTCACTGGTGACGCGGTTGGCGCGGGAGGCGTACCGGGATCCGGCGCTGGTTCCCGCCTCGCCCTGGCTGTACCGGGGGCGGCCGGGGCGTCCGGCCGTCACGGCGCGGGAGGGCGGGGCAGGGGAGACCGCGCTCTCGTTGCAGCCGGGGGGAGGGGCGCAGCCGACCTGGTGGGTGGTGCGGGCGCGGCGGGGCGACCGGTGGACGGCGGAGGTGCTGCCGGGGTGGATGCGGTCGCACGCGGTGCGGGCGGACAGCGCGGGGACGGCGGTGGGCGAGGTGTCGGTGGCCGCGATTGACCGCGTGGGGAACGAGGGACCCGCGGCGGTGGTGCAATCTCGGGAGTGAGGTGAAACGAGAGTGGGGATCCGGCGCGCCGGATCCCCCTCTCACATCCGGTTACTCCGCTTGTCCACCCGTCCCCGCTGTCGGGGGCGTCTCCGGCGCGCGGCGGAACCACCGCCTGCCGCCCCCGCCCCCCGGGCCGCGCACCCGGCGGAGGAGCCACCAGGCAGCCCAGAGGACGAGCCCCAGCGGGATCAGGAAGCCCAGCGCGGCGATGAGCCCGGCCACGAAGTCCACGAAGTTGCGCCACGCCTGCCGGAACGCATCCACGATCGGGTTGGGCCCCGGGTAGGCACCGATCACCGGCTGGGACTCGTGCAGGTTCACCGTGAGCGTGCTCATGGCGACGCGGCTCCGCAGGTAGCGCAGCCGCCCCTCGTAGCGCTCGATCTCCTCGCGCACTCTGGCCAGCTCGCGCTCCACCGCCAGCACGTCCTCCAGCCTCCCCGTGCGGGTCGCCAGGAGGTTCAGCAGGCGCTCCTCCAGCCTCCGTGCGTTGGCGACGCGCGCGGTGACGTCCGTGAACTCCTCCCCCACGTCCTCCGCGGTCACGTTGACGGATTCCAGCTTCCCCAGGGGCCGCAGTCCGCTCACCGCCTGGTCGAAGCGGTTCGCGGGGATCTTGAGCTCGATCGTGGCCCTCCGCACCTCGTGCTCGCCGGTCTGCATGGAGGTGTTGGCGACGAAGCCGCCCACCTGCCGGGCGAGTTGCTGCACCCGGGCGACGGCCGCTTCCAGCGAATCGACCTCCAGCGTCGCGCTGCCGTTGCGGATGATCATCGACGGGACCGAGACCGTGTCCGCCTGGCCGCCCTGGGGGAGCTCCGGGCCGCTCTGGCCGGTGCCCTGGGGGGCGCCCTTCTCGGCAGGGCTCAGGGGCGCGACCGTGGACGGTGCGTCCACCGCGGGCGGTGGAGCCGCTCCCGCGTAGGATTCCTCGTTTTCGGCACGGCCGGGCGCCGCGCTATCGCCCCCGCCGCAGGAGGTGCAGACCAGTAGGAGCGCGAGGAGAGTGGGGGATGGAAGGCGCATGGATGTGCAGGGTGAGAAGGTGAGATGGCGGAACGGCAGGAAATCCCGGTCAGGGGAGACGTGAGGATCCCCCATCCCCCCGACCCCCTTCCCCCGCAAGCGAGAGAAGGGGGAGCACAGCGGATGACCCTGTTGCTCTCCCCCAAAGGTGGGGAGGCGGGCGAGACCCGACAGCGGTATCGTCGGCGGCCCCCGTGCCAGCGGAGGACGCGTCCGGACCCTCGGTTTGATTAGACCATCGCACCTGGTCGAATTGTTCCGTCGCCAGCGGCGAATTCACACCCGCAGGTCGAACCCCATCACCACGTCCGAATACGACGCCGCGTACACCGACCTGCCACCGGCAGCGGGGGAAGCGAGGAGGTGCCCCACCGGGAGCCGGTACTGCGCGACGATCTCCCCGGTGCCGGCCGAGAGCACGGAGAGGAGCCCGTTCACCGAGCCGATGCTGACGTGCCCGTCGGCCACGGCGGGAGACGAGTCGTAGATCACGCTCCCCGTGGCGGCGGTCCACACCTCCTTCCCGTCCGCGGCGGAGATGCAGCGCACCTCGCCCCGGTCGCCCAGGCAGCCGATGTAGACGCGGTCGCCCACCAGCGCGGGGGAGGAGTACCCCACCTTGTCCCCGGGGGAGGTGTAGGTCCAGCGGGTCTCCCCCGTGGCGGCGTCGAAGGCGTGCAGCACGTTTCCGTTGGCCGGGATGTACACCGTCCCCCCGCCGACCACCGGCCCCCCGATGGCCGGGGAGTAGGCGAACGACCGGTCCGTCCCCGCCCGCCGCCACACCAGCTCCCCGGTGGCCGCGTCCAGGGCGTACACGAAGGTGTCCCAGGCGCCCAGGAAGATCCGCTCCCCGTCGGTGGCCGCGGGGCTCTGCGCGAAGGCGGAGTTCCCCGGCGGGAGGGAGTACCGCCAGCGGACCGCGCCGCTCTCCGGGTCCAGCCCGTAGACCGCCCCGTCGCCCGAGGCGATGGCGGCCACCCCCTGCGCCACGGCGGCGGAGGCGTACACCGGCCCCCCGGTGGGGCGCTTCCACAGCGGCCTCCCCTCGCGCGCCCGGAAGGCGTGCACCGCCCCGTCCGCGCTCCCCACGATGATCCTTCCGCCGTGCAGCACCGGCGAGGAGTGGCAGTACCCGCCGGTGGTCGCCTTCCAGAGCGGCCGCCCGTCCGCGGCGCGGAGCGCGTTGACCGTGCCGTCCATGGCGCTCACGTACAGCGTGCCGTCCGCCAGGAGGAGGTGCGACATCACCCCGCCGCTCAGCCTCCGCTCCCAGCGGGGCTGCAGGCGCGACTCGGGGCGCCGCACCCGGACGCGGTGCTCGCTCGCCGGTCCGTGCTCGCCGGCGCGCAGCCGGAGGACGCTGGTCCCCGCGGGGAGGTCGCCGGTCGGGGCTCCCCCGGGCGGGAGCGGGATCCACTCCCCCTCGTTCCAGCGTGCCTCCGTGGGGCCGCTCCCCCGCACCGGGACCGGCTCCCCTGCCCGCGCCACCGTCACGCCTACGGCCCAGAGCGGGCGCTTCTCGCGCGGAGCCCTCAGCGGCACCGTCGCCAGGAGCCGGGGCTCCCGGTCCTCGGTGGTCCGGCGGGAGAGACGCACCACCCCGGCGTCGGCGTCCACGTCCACCCGCTGGTAGGAGCCCTGGTAGAGCCCCCTGTTCATGGTGCAGGTGAGCCCGTCCCACTCCCAGAGCAGGTCCGCGTGGCCGTGCCCGGTGAAGACGATCCGGACGTTGTACGGCTCGATGACGTCGTACAGCGCCCGCTCGTTGTCCACCATCAGCGGGGGCCGCCCCGTCCAGTGGTGGGTGAAGAGGAAGACGGGCGTGCTCCGGCCGGTGCGCCTCAGGTCGGCCGCGAGCCAGCGGAGCTGCGCGCTCTCGAAGTGGCCCCAGTGCGAGAGGGGGACAGTGCTGTCCAGCAGGACGAAGTGGCACCCCCGGTGGTCGAAGGAGCGGAAGGGCGGCCCCACCCGCCGCCGGAAGATCTGCAGCCCCAGCGGGGCCCAGCGCACGTCGTGGTTCCCGGGGAGGTGGTGCACCGGGAAGGGGAGCCCCACCAGCACCCGGTCGTAGGCGTCGTACTCGCCCGCCCAGCCGTAGTCGGTCACGTCGCCGCCGTTGACGGCCAGCTCGGGCCGGAACGCCCCCGCCATCTCGGTCACCAGGGCGCGGCACTCGTCGTAGTTGCGCCCGATCCCCAGGTGGGTGTCGCTGAAGTAGGCGAAGGTGAAGGAGGGCGCGGCGGGGAGCCAGCGGAACGCCGGGGCGAGCCCGGCGGCCACGCCCAGCTTCAGCAGGTCGCGGCGGCTGATGGCCCGGCCCGCCGGGTCGAGGATGCCGTTCAGGTCACGCTCGTCGTCGGCACGCACCTCGGTCCTCCCCTCAGCGGTAGAGCAGGTACGGCTCCCGGGTGGCGCGGAACCGCTCCGCGTCCCGCTCCCACTCGCGCAGCAGGTCGCGGGCCCGCCCCTCCTCGACGGCCCGCCGCATCCGGTCGGTCCCGGCCAGGCGGTCGAAGTGCGCCGGCAGCCACTGGAACTCGCCCGGGTGCAGGCGGCGGATGGTCCCGATCAGGAGGAGCGACGTCTCCACCGGCCGGTACGCGTCGCGGTCGGTCACCACCAGGCGCACGCCCCGGAGCGGCTGGTCGGCGAACTTCTGGTCGCCGGGGTTGCGGGGGGTGAACTTCACCGCCTCGAAGCGCACCCCCGGCAGCCGCAGGGCCTCCATCTCCCGGATCACCTCCTCCGGGCGGAGCCAGGGGGCGCCGGCCTGCTCGAAGGGGTGGCTCGACCCCCGCCCCGCCGACAGGTTGGTCCCCTCGAAGAACACCGTCCCCGGGTAGTGGATGGCCGACTCCAGGCGGGGGATGTTGGGCGAGGGGGGGAGCCAGGGGAGCCCGGTCCCGTCGAACCACACGTCCCGCCGCCACCCCTCCGCCGGGACCACCGTCAGCTCCGCCCCGATCCCGAACTCCCGGTTGAACAGCCGCGCCAGCTCCCCCGCCGTCATCCCGTGCCGCACGGGGATGGGGTACATCCCCACGAACGTGGCGAAGGCCGTGTCCAGGAGGTTCCCCTCCACCGCCGTGCCGCCGATCGGGTTGGGGCGGTCCAGCACAACGAAGGGGATGCGCGCCCCGGCCGCGGCCTGCATCCCCAGCGCCAAGGTGTAGACGTAGGTG
>DATAAL010000718.1:0-1809 GCA_036260145.1 Longimicrobiaceae bacterium
GCATCCCGAAGAAGCTCCCCGGCACTACGGAGGTCTCGTACCTCTCGCGGAGCAGGGCGACGAGTCGCCCGGCGTCCCCGGAGCGCAGGCGCGGGAAGGCGATGGTCCCGTGGTCGTGCTCCAGCCACTCCAGGTCGTCGCGCGAGCGGAGGAAGTCGTTGAGCATACGGCGGTTGGGCTTCAGGATCCCCCGGGCGCGGGCTGCGATGCGGTCCATGTGGGCCAGCGCGACCACGCCCAGGCGCTCGGCGGGGTGGGCGGGGATCCCGTAGAACAGGTCTACCAGCCTCCAGATCCGCTCCGCCAGCCCCGGCTCGGCCAGGATCCACCCGCAGCGGATCCCGCTGAGGCCGTAGACCTTGGTGAGGCTGCTGGTGACCACGAAGGGGTCGCCCAGGTGGAACGCGGAGGGCGGCGTCCGCTCGAAGAGCGCCTCCAGGTAGACCTCGTCCACCAGCACGCGGGCGCCCGCCCGCCGGGCGATCTCCCCCACCTCCCGGAGCGTCTCCCGGCCCGTCAGCACGTTCGACGGGTTGTGGAGGTTGGTGAGCACGACGAGCCGGGTGCGCGGTCCGATCTGCCGCTCCACCTCTTCCGGGTCCAGGCGGAAGCCGTCCTCCGGCCTGCGCGCGAGCCACTTCACCTCCGCGCGGAGGTAGCGCGCCACCGCGACGAGCGGATCGTACACCGGGTGCTCCACCAGCAACTCGTCGCCGGGCTCCAGGAGCGCGGCCATCACCAGGTGGTTGGCCATGGAGGTGCCGACCGCCGCCACCACGCACTCCACGGGCACCCCGCACCGGGCCGCCAGCGCCCGCTGCAGCGGCTCGTACCCGTAGAAGCTCGGCCCGCTCAGCTCCAGCTCCTCCAGCCGCACCGGCAGCTCGGCCAGCGGGAAGTTCGCCAGCCCGCTCGTCGCCAGGTTGAAGCGGGCGTGTGAGCACAGCTTCGCCCACCGCAGGTACTCCGACTCCAGCACCCGCGCGGCCATCATCGCTTCCGCGCGCTCCAGAAGAAGTAGACCGGGATCCCGGCGAGCATGATCGCCAGGCCGATGGCGCTGTTGGCCGGGTACTCGTGGACCGTGCTCGCCACGATCCCCGCGCACGCGGCGATGAACAGCGCGGTGGTCACGGGATGTCCCGGCACGCGGGGGCCCGCGTCCTCGGGACCCCGGTCCCGCCTCCGGAAGACGAACACCGTCCCCGCGGTGAGGCCGAAGAAGATGAAGTCCACCGAGACCACGTAGTTGAGGATCTGCTCGAAGGTCCCGGACAGGGCGATGACGACCGTGAGTACCCCCTGCAGCGCGATCGCCACCACCGGAGCGCGGGTACGCGGGTGCACCCATGCGACGCGCCGGAAGAACACCCCGTCCGCGGCCATGGCGAAGTAGACGCGCGGCGCCGTCAGCATCCCCTGGCTCAGGAAGCCCAGGGTGGAGACGGTGATCCCCACCGCGATCAGCGCCGCGCCCCGCTCCCCCAGCGCCAGCCGCATCACCGCGGAGGCGGGGGCGGTGGTCTCCGCGAGCCCCGCGGGGCCCAGCGCGTAGAGGCACGCCACGTTCACCGCCAGGTAGAGCACGACGACGCCCAGCACCCCGGCCACGAGCCCGCGCGCCAGGTCCCGGCGCGGGTCGCGCATCTCGCCGGCGACGAAGCTCGCCGTCTGCCACCCCCCGAAGGCGAACATCACCGGGATCATCGCCGCGCCGAAGGAGGTGAGCGCCGCCGCCGCCGTGGTGCGCTCCGGGACGGGAGCGGCGGCGTCCGCGGGCGCGTCGGCGAGGACCAGCCCGCAGACGAC
>DATAAL010000719.1:0-6945 GCA_036260145.1 Longimicrobiaceae bacterium
GGGGGGGGGGGGGGGGGGGGGGGGGGGGGGGGGGGGGGGGGGGCACGAGGACCCGGGACGGCTCCGCGAGAAGCTGCTCCGGGCGGGGCTGCGCGACACGGTCGCCGCGGTGCGGCGGGTGCTGGACGCGGCGGAGGCGCGGCAGCGGGAGGTGCTGCGCTGCGGCGCGGCGCAGGCGGACCCGGGGTGCGGGGTGACGGTCCGCTACCTCTACCAGGTGTCCCGCGGGCGGTCGCCGGAGCAGGTGTTCGCGCAGATCCTGGCGGGGTTCGAGATGGCGTCTGCCGACCCGCGGGTGGTGGGGTTCAACCTGGTGCAGCCGGAGGACGGGCTGGTCTCCATGCGCGACTACTCGCTGCACATGCGGATGATCCGGTCGCTGCGCGGCCTCTATCCCGGGGTCCGGGCCACGCTGCACGCGGGGGAGCTGGCGCCCGGGCTGGTGCCCCCGGAGGGGCTCCGCTTCCACATCCGCGAGGCGGTGCGGGTGGCGGGGGCGAGCCGGATCGGGCACGGGGTGGACGTGATGCACGAGGACGACGCGCTGGGGCTGCTGCGCGAGATGGCGGAGCGCCGGGTGCTGGTGGAGATCGCGCTGACCAGCAACGATGTGATCCTGGGGGTGCGGGGGCCGGAGCACCCGCTCCACACGTACCTGCGCTACGGGGTGCCGGTGGCGCTCGCCACGGACGACGAGGGGGTGGCCCGGTCGGAGATGACCCTGGAGTACGTGAAGGCGGTGCGGGAGCAGGGGCTGGGATACGTAACGCTCAAGACGATGGCGCGGAACTCCCTGGAGCACGCCTTCGTGGAGGGGGAGAGCCTGTGGCGCGACCCGCGGGCCTTCGCCCCGGTGGCGCAGTGCGCGGCGGAGTCCGGGGGGATGGCGGGGGAGCGGTGCCGCGCCTTCGTGGGGCGGAACCCGCGGGCGCGGCTGCAGTGGGAGCTGGAGCGGGCGTTCGCGGACTTCGAGCAGAACGACCCGGCGGCGCGGCCGATGGAGGCGGTGGGGGCGACGCGGTAGCCCCGCGGGGGAGAAGGCGGCGGGAGATGGCGGGGCGCCCCGGCCGAGTGCCGGGGCGCCTCCGTCTTCATGATGATCCGTACCTGTCCGAACGAATGTGACGAGGCCAGTCCGGTCTACAGGGAAGCCTCTTCGATCCTCCACTGCTGCGGCATGTACGACGCGCCGACGTACGAAGACTGCTGGATCTCCGACCCGTTCGAGGAGAGCGTGCCGGAGACGGTCAGCGCCTTGCCGCTATGCCTGGCCGTGATGTAGTAGGTGCCGTTGCTGCCCGAAGGGGTGATGGCAAACTGCTGGTTGTACAGGCTCTGATAGGTCCACTGATGGAGCTGTGCGCCGTTGTACTGCGAGGCGCTCTCGATGTCCATGCCTTTGCCGCTGTGCCTGGCGATGATCTTGTAGTAGCCGCCGCCCACGCTGATGATGCTCCACTCCTGGTTGGACGAGCCGTCGTAGGTCCACTGATGGATCCACTGCCCGTTGCAGCATCCGGCGTTGCTGACATCCATCACCTTGTCGCTGCCCGCGTTACGGATGACGTAGTAGGTGTTCGGGTCGTACGACAGGCTGGGCTGCGTGTCGTCCGCGGTCACCGTCGGAAGATCGTCGGCGCAGGCCGCCGTGAAGACGACCCCGGAGAGAAGCAGGATGCGCGCAAACGCGCGCCGGCCGATGCTTGACATTATTCGTTGCCTTTTTCGATGGATGGTGCCCGCAGGCGGGCGTGACAAACTGCTCGACGTGTCCACACCGGAAGATGCGTCCTGCCGGGCGACGGCCGCGTAGACGGGGGCCGAGCGCACGTCCGCGTGGTGAGCGCGGGATGCCAGCAGGAGGTCCTGACGGATGCGCCGCTACTGGCCGAAGCGCACCCGGTCGTGCCACGCGAGGCGGCGCAGGTCTGTCCTGCTCGTATTTTGCTCCAATAGGGGCTCCTTACTCGCGGGTCGGGTTGGTTCGCACAACAGGGGAGTGACCCGTCCCGTATCCATTCCCCAGCGTTCGACTGTCTCCGCACATCGTGCGCTCTAGTGTTATAATCTAGTATAACACTATAACACGCACAAGGGCCTCGTGTCCGGGGGCTTCAGGCACCGGGGCGCTGCGGCCGGAGGGTGGCAGGAGACGATGAGGCTCCCCGGGATCTCCGGAGTACAGAGGGATTGCACTCCACCGGGCGGGTGCACACTTTGTCCACATTCGCGCAATGTCGCGAAGCAGGTGATCGCGGCTCCTCCCCACCCTCCCGCGCGACCGCGAGCTTGGATCCCTCCGAACAGGCGAGAGGCCGGATGCGGCGCGGCGCGCCTCCCGGGCACGGGCGGTTCTCGCCGGTCCCGCCCATGCCGGCGTTCCCCCGCCCGGAGCGGGAGGTGCTGCGGGAGCTGGAGCACCCGCTGGCCTTCCTGTTCTGGGAGGCGCTGCGGGACGTGCTCCTCTGGAACTCGGTGGGGCCGGAGGAGCGGAGGGGGCTCTTCCACCCGTCGCCCCCGAGGGTGCGGGAGTACCTCGCGTACGCCCTGCTCCAGGCGCCGGAGCTGGAGGAGGCGCTGCGCGGGCTCCGGGTGGTGAGCGAGCTGCCGGAGCTGGCGGAGGAGGCGCGGGTAGCGGAGGCGTGCGCCGGGGTGGCGCTGTGGGCGGAGGCGCGGGGGATGAAGGAGACGGCGGTGCAGTTCGCGGAGGCGGCGGCGCGGGTGGAGCCGGAGGTGTCGGCGCGCTCCTTCACCGCCGGGAGGCTGTGCAGGCGGCTGGGGGATGCGCCGCGGGCGGCGATGTGGTACGCCCGCGCGGCGCGCCTGGCGCGGATCGCGTACCGGCGGAGGAGGAAGGGGAGCGAGATCGACTTCGCGAACGCGCACCTGGGGCATGGGAACCTGGAGCACGACCTCGGCAACTACCGGGAGGCGGAGTTCCACTACATGAAGGCGGCCCGTGCGGCGTTGCGGTCGGGGAGGAAGTCGCTGGCGGCGATGGCGAATCACAGCATGGTGGGCGTCGCTGGGGACACGAGTCGCCACGGCGATGCTCTGGAGTATGCTCGCAAGGCAGTGGCCTTATATCCCGCGGACCACCCTCTTTTTCCTGCCCTGGTGCACGACGTTGCCCGACTCTGGATGGGGATGGGCTACTTCTCCAGTGCCCTGCTGCTCCTCGAAAGGGTACTGCCACGGATGGAGCGACCAGATGAGAAGATGGTCGTCGCGGCGAGCCTCGCACGAAGCGCGGCTGCCGTGAAGGACCACATCCGCTACGAGCGCACAACGGCGTACGTGCTGGCGACGGCGGCGGCGGACACCGGAATGGCTGCAAGCTCTCTCTACCATGTCGCGGAAGGCGCACGCTCTTTCTGGGAGTGGGAACGTGCGACCGCAATGGCGGAGAAAGCGCTCGACATTGCTCGTCAGCGGGACAATGGAACCATCATCGCTCTGGCTGAGAGGCTACTCGAATCGCTCGCGCGGCGGGAACCCGGGGATGTAGACCTGGTCCCCGAAGAGGGTGGAATCATCGACGCGCTCACCCGGACGATATTGCGAAAGCTTCGGGCAGGGCCCCCCAGCGCGTGAGTCCGCGGAGTCCCGCCCGATCCCTATTCCATGGGATGAACTCCCTGCTGGTTCAGTCGTGACCCGTTCCGACCCATCCTCCGCCCGACACAGTTGCAGTATCTGGTGACGGATCTCCCGTAGAATGACCGGTCCCCAGCCATCCTCCGTTACGAGTTTCCACTGAATCCGGACCGGCATCCGCAGCCGGCTTCTGCGTAGCGCCGACCACCGGCCCCGTAGCGCTCCGGTGGGGGTCGCACGCGGCGGCGAGGGCGCAGAGGGTTGCTCCCGCTACGGCAAGTACAAGTCTGTTCATGGGGTTCCTCGGGGGAAGGAGTGAGAGAAGGACGTCATTCCCAACGTACGCCGCATGCATTGCGTCAGCAACTAAGGTACGAAATCCCGGGGCTCTCTCGGAGCGTGGGTATAAAGTGGAGCATGAGGTTCGCAAGGGAGGCGGGCTATGCAACGACAAGCCTACCCCAGCGATCTAACGGACGGCCAATGGGAGGTCGTCCTCAGCCTCATGCCCGCGGCCAAGAACGGGCGTACGGGACGGCCTCGCAAGTACCCGCTGCGCGAGATCTGGAAGCCAGCCTGAGCGAGTCGCGCGGGGCCGAGCAGATCCTGCCGCATTTGAAGGCGCTCTATCCGGACCTGAACGTGGTGTGGGTCGATGGTGCCTACGCCACGAACACCGCCGGAGAAGCGGCCGAGGCAGCGGGCATCCGCCTGAAGGTGATCCCGAAGGAACCGGGGCAGAACACCCTCGAGGCTCTGCCCCGGCGCCGGGGAGTCGAACGCACCTTTCCCGTGGCTGATGAAGTACCGGCGCCTGCGCGCAGACTACGAGAACACGGTGAGTTCCTCACGCCCCTGGATCCTGCTCGCCATGACCAGCCTCATGGCTCGTCGCCTCCGGCCCGCGTGACACTTACCTGATCACTCCTGTCGAAGCGCCTCCATCGGGTGGACCCGGAGCACCTGGCGCGCAGGACCGGCCGTAGCGAGAAGCGCGGCGGCGATCACGAGTGCCGCGACCATGGGCACGAGCACGTGCTGCTGGCCGCGCATGAGTTCACCGCCGGAGAGTCGCTCGAGCAACACGACGAGGGCGACCCCCACGGCCAGCCCGAGCGCGAGTTGAAGCGCGGAGCGCGAGAAGATCGTCTGCAGCACCTGACGCCGCGATGCGCCGAGCGCGGACCGGATCCCGATCTCCCGATACCGGCGTGTGACGGCGAACGACATCATCGCCGAGATCCCTGCCGCGGAGAGAAGGAGCACGCTCAGCGCCACGAGGCCTACCAGGATGACCCAGAATCGAACCGCGCGACCGGCGTCGCCACCGCGAAGCTCGTCCGGGCCGGCGACGGTCATCGGGCGCCCCGGCGCTACCTCTCCGGCGATCTCCCACAGCCCCGGGACGAGGACGTCGGGGTCGATCCCCCGCGTGCGGATGGCGACGGTCACCGGCGCTGCCCCCAGCGCCGTCGGGAGAAAGATGGCCGGCCTCTGGAACTCCGGCTCGCCGCTCTCGTAGAGATCGTCCACCACCCCGACGATCTCGAGCCAGGGGCCTGGCTGGACGGAGTCGCCCGCGGCGATCGCCGTGCTGCGCACCCGGCGGCCGAGGGCGGCTCCGCCCCCGAGGAAGCGACGGACGAAGGAGCGGCTCACGACAGCGGCCGCGCCATCGGGCGCGTCTCCGGACCCGAACGGCCGCCCCGTCAGCACCTGAGCGCCAAACACATCGAAATAGTTGGGTGCGACACCGGAGGAGAGCGCGACGACACGTGCCGCGTCCGCCGTCGTCACCCCGCCCTCCACCTCGATGCGCACGCCCTGGCCGGAGCGCGGGGGCGCCGAGGCATACGTCACGCCGAGCACGCCCGGCTCCGCGGCGATCCGGCGGATCAGCTCGGCCTGCGCTTCGGCGAAGGACTCGCCCGCCTGCTCCACGGACGGAGCGGCCAGCGCCTCCCGGCCCGGAGCGGCATCCCGCTCGAGCCGGAGCACGAGCATCTCCTCGACCGGGAAGGTGGGCTCGACGCGCGACTCCCGATACGTGTTCCAGGCGATCCCGACCACGAGCGGGAGCACAGCCACCGCGACCGCGACCTGCACCACGATGAGCGCCGTCCAGGTGCTCCCCAGCTGCATCCCGGTGGCGCCGCCCATCTGGCGGAGCGTGGACTGCAGCCGCTGCCCGGTGGCCGCCAGCGCAGGGACGATCCCGACGATGAAGGCTGCAAGCACGGCGAGACCCATGGCGTACGCGACCGTGGACGCCGGGAGGCCGGGCTCGATCCAGTACGGGAGGCTCCCCGGACTCATGGCGACGATCTGCCGGAACGCGACGTTCGCGATCAGCAGCCCGGTCACCGCTGCAAGCGAGGAGAGCGCGAGCGCCTCCACGAAGAGCTGCGTGATGATGCGCCGGCGGCTCGCGCCCAGCGCCGTGCGGACCGCGATCTCGGCCTGGCGAGATGCCGTCCGGGCGTAGACCAGTGCCGCCACGGTGACCGCGACCGCGGCCAGAACCAGAGCCGCGAAGAGCTGCATCGTCCAGACGATCCAGGCCGGGTACTGGTGCACGTCGAGCACGACATGGACGTACGGGCTGACGATCGGGCGGAGGGTGGTGTATGCCGCGGGGAACTCGCGCGCGAGCCGCGCGCTCACGCTTCTCAACTCGGCCTCGGCCGCCGCCCTGGGAACGCCTGAGGCGAGCCGGCCGAAGATCGTCACGCGGGGGCCCTGGCCCGGGCCGTGGAGCGCAGGGTCGCTCCGGAGCCTGGTCCAGTAGCCGTGGTTGTACGGGAAGCGGAAGCCCTCGGGCATCACACCCACGACTGTGTACGGGGTGCCGTCGAGGCGCACCTCGCGTCCCACGATGCCACGGTCCGCGCCGAAGTCCCGCCGCCACTCATCGTGCCCGATCACCAGCACGGCCGGAGCTCCTTCGGCCTCATCCGACGCAAGGAGCGGACGGCCGAGGAGCGGCGGCACCCGCGCCACGTCGAATCCCGACGCGGTCATCTCCGCCACTCGTACTCCGCCCGTCGTGCCGCCCGGAACGCGCAGGTAGCGATGGGAGTCGCGGAAGGCGGACAGTTGCCGCACGGACCGCTGGCTCCCCCTCCAGGTGCTCAGGTCGAAGAGCGTCGTGCACCAGCAGTCCTCGCCGCTCCTCATGTCGAGGTAGTCGAGCCCGACGATCCGGTCACCCTCGTCGAGCGGCGGGGCCGAATAGTAGAATGCCATGAAGCTGAAGAAGCCCGTTGCGATGGCGACGCCGACGGCCATCCCGAGCGCGCCGGTCACGGAGAGCGCCGGGTGCTTCGCCAGCATGCGCAGGGCGAGCTT
>DATAAL010000720.1:0-2123 GCA_036260145.1 Longimicrobiaceae bacterium
GCCGAAACAGGCGCGGGAGTCTAAGCGTGATGGACAGAGAGGCAATCAGGGCGCGACCTCCGGGCAACCCGCGCCCCGCAGCGGAATCCAGAGGGTAAAGGCCGATCCCTCGCCGGGCACGCTCCGGACGGTGATATCGCCCCCGAGCAGGCGCGCCACGCGCCGGCTGATGGCTAGCCCGAGGCCCACGCCCTGCGCCGCTCCCGGTTCGAGTCTCGTGAACTCCTGGAAGATGTGCTCCTTCTTCCCGGCCGGTATGCCGAGTCCCGTGTCGGCCACTTGCACGCCGTACCACTTCAGGAGCTCGCCGCCGCGTGGCCGGTCACGCCAGACGATGCTCACTCGCACCGCGCCGCTCGGTGTGTACTTGACGGCGTTCGACAGCAGGTTCCCGAGAATCTGCCGGAGCCGGGTTGGGTCGGACTGCACCTCGTACTTCTGCACCATCGGAGCAATCTCCAGCTGGAGTCCCTTCGCCTCCGCCGAGGCGCGGTACTCCTCTGCCACTTCCTGCACCATCCGTCCCACGTCCATGGGCACGCAGCGTATCTCGATCTGACCAGACTCGGCCCTCGAAAGCTCGAGCAGGTCGTGGATCAGGTCGAGGGCGGTCCCGATCGAGCGGCGGATCCGTTCCACCTTGTCGAGCTGTGGTGGCGTCAGCTCCCCGTAGACCCCTTCCGCGAGGAGCTGGGCAAAGCCGTCCGCGGCTCCGAGAGGATTCTTCACGTCGTGGCTGAACCCGCGCATCAGGCGGGTACGACTCTCCGTGACCCGCTCGAGCTCGTCTCGCCGCTCCCGCGCTTCCTGGAGCAGCGCCACCTTCCGGAACGCAAGCGCGGCGAGGCCGCTGAACAGCCTCGCGCGGTCGATCTGGTCCTGTCGAAAGTGCGGCCGCTCCGGGGAGCGGATGACCGTGAGGGAGCCGAAGGGTACGTCGGCTTCCACCAGGGGGAGCACGAGCGCCGAGCATTTTCCGCGGCAACGCTCCGAATCCCTCAGGAGCGGATGCTCTCGCAACTCTCCCTCCGGCAGGAGGGACACCGCGCCACGGGCGATCGCGAGGGCGGCAGACGACCCGGCGTATCGCACGCGCGTACCCACGGGGGGAGCGTGATCACCCGCCGCCGCCACGACCACGACATCACCGGAGTCTTCGTCCACCCGCTCGACGAACGCACTGTCCGCACCCGTGGCGGCCACTGCGCACCCGGCGATCTGATGGATCACCTCCCCCACCGTGTCCGCACGGTTCACGGCCGCCACGGCATCCCGGAGCGCGGCCTCCTCGCGGACGCGGCGTTCGGCCGCCTCGCGCGCCGCCTGCTCCAGCTCCAGGTGCTGCGCCTGCTCGAACATTCGCCCGAGCATGAGCCCGATGCCGTTGGCCATCAACACCACTTGCTGGTGCGGAGCCACCGCTTCGGTCGAATAGAACTCCAGCACCGCCACGACCTGGCGCCGGGTCCGCACCGGGATTGCGATCCCCGCGCGGATCCCGGCCTCTCCCGCGGCGGTCGCGCGCGGATCACTCCGATCCGCCGAAGCGTCCGTTCCCCATTGCACCGCAGCGGTTTCCATCGCGCGCCCCGGAAGGCCCTCGCCGCGGCCGAGACGGGTGACGTGGGTCCGCTCCCGGAACGGCGCGAAGCGGGATGGATCCGTGAGGTGCCAGAGCCCGGACGGGACCAGCTCCCCGGACGCCTCGTCCAGAAAGTAGGCGTGCCCGACAGGCCATCCGGTGAGCATCGCGCCCACGCGGATCGCGTCGTCCAGCGTCTCGGCCGTGATTGCCGCGTGCGCGACCTGATCCATGAGCGCCAGCATCTGGGTCTGGCGCTGGAGCGCGTCCTCCAGCTCGACCAGGCGCTCCGCGGGACTGCTGACCGTGGCGCGTTCCCTTTCTGGCGAGGTCGGCATGGAATCCTGTGGTCTTTTCGTCCTGGTGCGCAGTGGTGGCGGTGACGGGTGCCGAGCTTGCAAGCTGCAGTCCAAATGGACCATCGCCCTCTTCACCTCCGCCCGGCAACGTCTCCGGTCGGGGTGCCGGCCGCCCTACGACGGGGGCCACTCCAGGGGGCACAGCGCCCTTCGCGGAGACGGTTGACAAGGTTTGTTGCAAC
>DATAAL010000721.1:0-2265 GCA_036260145.1 Longimicrobiaceae bacterium
GGGCTGATCTGCGACCCCATCGGGGGGCTGGTGGAGATCCCCTGCATCTACCGCAACGCCTCGGCGGCGATGCAGGCCATCTCCTCGGCCGAGATGGCACTCGCGGGGCTCGACTTCCCGGTGACGGCGGACGAGGTGATCGACGTGATGGGGGAGGTGGGGCGCAGGATGCCGGCAGCGTACCGGGAGACGGCGCTGGGCGGACTGGCCGCCACTCCCTCCGCCCGGCGCCTGGTGCAGCTCCGCCCCTCGTCCGGGGGGAAGCCGAGTGGGATCAGCCGCTGAGCCGGGGGCGCGCGAAACTTTTCGCCTGCGGACTCCGTACCGACACACCATGGTATTCGCCTTCGTCCTCGCCATCATCTTCATCGTCTTCGTGCTGGGGCCCATGGCGCGGGCGCACGCGGACCGGGTGGGCCGGGGCGCCGACCCGGCGGCCTTCCCGGGCACCGCGCCCGAGGTGGTCCGGCTGCGCGAGGAGGTGGACCGCCTCAGCGCCGAGGTGGCGAAGCTCACGGAGGAGCAGCAGTTCATGCTGAGGCTGCTGGCGCCGGGCGACCGGCCCCCCACCCCCGCGAGTGCGGAAGGGGAGAGCGGCGATCCCGGCCCTCACCCGGCGGCCTGACCCCCTCACCGGGCGCTTCGCGCCACCCTCTCCCACGGAGGGAGGGGAGCAACGGCAGGGGATCACGGCGCAGGTGCCGTTGCAGTTGCGTGAGGGATGTGCGCCCGAAGGGGCGAGACCCAACAGCCGTACCGTTGGGGCTCGCCGGAGTTAGACACGGTGGTATCGTGTCTTACTCCGCGCCAGCCCGACCCCCGCGCAGCGGGGGGCACGCCCAAATGGAGCCGTTGCCGTTAAGAAGCAGTCCGAACCGATCCCGAACCGGAGACCCACATGCTCACCCGAGAGGACCTGGAAAGCTATCTGCTCCGCATGGAGCTGATGTACGAGGAGGTGGAGGACGGGATGTGGATCGTCCAGATGGACGGCGCGCACGGGGCGAAGCTGGTGATCCACCACTCCCCGCCGGTCGTCGTCTTCCGGCTCAAGATGATGGACGTCCCCAAGGACGGGACCCGGTGCACCGAGCTGTACCGCCGTCTCCTGGAGTTGAACGCTACCGACCTGGTGCACGCCGCGTACGGGATCGAGGCGGACGACGTGATCCTGACCGAGACGCTGGAGCTGGAGAACCTGGACTTCAGCGAGATCCAGGCCACGGTGGACTCCTTCCAGGTGGCGCTTGCCTCGCACCTGGACGTACTGGCTCCGTACCGCGACTGTTAACGGGTCCGTCCCCGGTCCTCAACCGATCCGATCATGGGTATCTTCAACAAGCTTTCCACGCTGATCCGGTCCAACCTCAACGACCTGATCGCCCGGGCGGAAGACCCGGAAAAGATGCTGAACCAGGTCATCCTGGACATGCGCGAGCAGCTCACCAAGGCGAAGCAGGAGGTCGCCGTGGCGATCGCGGACGAGCGCAAGCTCAAGGCGCAGGTCGAGGAGGAGGCGAAGCAGGCGCAGGACTGGGAGCGCCGGGCGATGCTGGCGGTCCAGCAGGGGCGGGACGACCTGGCGCGGCAGGCACTGCTGCGGCAGCAGGAGTACGCGGAGCGGGCGGCGTCGCTGCACGAGACGTGGCAGCGGCACGCGGCCGAGACCGAGAAGCTCAAGGACGCCCTCCGGCAGCTCAACACCAAGATCGAGGAGGCGCGCCGCAAGAAGAACCTCCTGATCGCCAAGCAGAAGCGGGCGCAGGCGCAGCAGCGGATCCACGAGACCATGTCGGGACTCTCGGACCAGTCCGCGTTCGAGGCGTTCAACCGGATGGCGGAGCGGATCGAGGAGAACGAGCGTCGCGCTCTGGCCGCCGCGGAGGTTTCGGAGGACCTGTCGGGCGACCCGCTGGAGCGGGAGTTCGCGGCGCTGGACAAGGGCGGGGATGCCGAGGCGCGGCTCCTGGAGCTGAAGCAGAGGATGGGGATCCTCCCTCCGGCTCCCGCGGCGGCTCCGCGGGCGCTTCCTAACGGGCAGGCGCAGCAGCTCGGGAGCGGCGCGTCGCAGACCCAGGCCGCTCCCGCCGCCGCGGACGCCACCCAGGCGCTGGCCGGCGGGACCTCGACCGATCGGGTCCACGACGCGGAGCTCCTGGCGGAGTTCGAGGCGCTGGAGGAGGAGGAGCGGGGCAGGGCGTGACCCCCCCTGCGCGGCTTTCCATCCGGAGCCGCGCGCGATAGCTTCCAGGGCCGGCGCGTTCG